>PNAR01000305.1 GCA_003169715.1 Acidobacteriaceae bacterium
TAGGTCAGCGTGCCGGAGCGCGAAACGATGCCAACCGGGCCCTCGAGATGAATGCGTCCGGGCATAATACCAATCTTGCATTTTCCGGGAGAAATAATCCCTGGACAATTGGGACCAATGAGTCGCGAGCGCCGGTCCTGCAAATATTCCCATGCGCGAACCATATCCAGAGTTGGGATTCCTTCGGTGATGCAGACGATCAGTTCAATTTCCGCGTCGGCTGCTTCCATGATTGCGTCAGCGGCGAATGGCGGCGGCACGAAAATTACGGATGCATCGGCGGCGGTCTGGTCAACTGCCTCCTGCACCGTATTGAATACCGGCCATCCTTCGTGTGTGGTACCACCCTTGCCGGGCGTGACTCCGCCGACGATGTTAGTGCCGTACTCGGCACAGGCTTTGGCGTGAAAAGTACCTTCTCGCCCGGTCAAGCCTTGAACGATGACTCTCGTGGATCGGTCTACAAGAATGCTCATAATGATTCTTAGTTTCTTCTATGCCGCAGCTGCGGCTGCCACTACTTTTTCAGCAGCGTCTTTCATGGTCTGGGCAACGATGAAGTTGAATCCCGATTGTTTCAGAATTTCTCTTCCTTCTTCCACGTTTGTGCCTTCGAGGCGCAGCACGATTGGCAACTGGATTTTGGTTTTGTTGGCGGCCTCAACCACGCCTTTAGCGAGAGTATCCACGCGCAGAATGCCGCCGAAAATGTTGATCAGAACCGCTTTCACGCTTTTGTCACTCAGCAGGATTTCAAACGCATGAGTGACCTGCTCGGCATTGGCACCGCCGCCGACATCGAGAAAATTCGCCGGCATTCCGCCCGCGTATTTGATGATGTCCATGGTCGCCATTGCCAGTCCGGCGCCGTTAACCATGCACCCGACATTGCCTTCGAGCTTGATGTAATTCAGCCCATACTTCGAGGCCTCAACCTCAAGCGGATCTTCTTCCGTGACATCGCGCAGTTCTTTCAGGTCGGGATGGCGGAACATCGCGTTGTCGTCGAAGGCCATCTTGGCGTCGAGCGCAAAAAGCCGGCCGTCGGTGCAAGTGATGAATGGATTGATTTCCATCAGCGAGGAATCGGTCTCGTGGAAAGCCTTGTACAAGCCGGTCATGAAGCGCACAGCTTCATTGATTTGTTGCGGTTTCAATCCGAGTTGAAACGCGAGCTTGCGCGCCTGAAATGCTTCCAATCCCAAGCCTGGATCAATGTATTCCTTGAGAATGGCGGCAGGATCTTCCGCCGCGACTTGCTCGATCTCCATGCCTCCGGATCGTGACGCCATGAAGACGGGCTTGGCTTCAGCGCGGTCAATCACGGCTCCAAGATAAAGTTCCTTCTCGATAGGCAGAGTTTCCTCGATGAGTAAACGGCGCACGATGCGACCTTCGGGCCCAGTCTGATGAGTGATCAAATTCATGCCCAGTATTTTCGACGCGAGATCAACGGCTTCTTCAATGGACTTGGCGATCTTCACGCCACCGCCTTTGCCTCGTCCACCTGCGTGAATTTGCGCTTTCACGACAACTCCGCTGGCACCGGCCTTGAAAAGATTTTCCGCAGCAGTCTTAACTTCCTCGACAGTGGCCGCCATCTCTCCGCGAGGAACCGCGACGCCGTATTTCTTCAGAATGTTTTTAGCCTGGTACTCATGAATCTTCATAGATAAATTACTGGCTCAATGTTTAGGCGGCAGGGCTCTTGCGGGCTGAGTGTAAGCAGCAAACTTTAGATTTTATAGAAGGATGGTCACATTGGGCAAACTCAACCGCACCGTGGCCGTGTCTTAACTAACGTGTTGCCGCAAACTCGAACAGCCTTCAAGAAGGCATTGGACAGCCCTTGCAGCCGCGTCGGGATTCGCGGTCATGGTTTCTCGCGTCAGTTTTGTGTGCGGCTCGCAGAACGTGGAATTGCAGGAGTTGCAGCGCCAGCGCTGGATACGGCGCTTACCGAAGTACCCAAATCGTTTGCAGGTTTGGTGCTGGCATCTGAGGCAGGCTCCGCTTGCGTTATGCGGAGAAACCAGCCAAAATAGCTCTGGGTCTGAGGCGTGGGTCACTCCGCGCTTTGGATTAGCCCCGACCTCCGTTGACGCGGAAGCCGGGGTATTTAGTCGGCTACTTTCTAGTAGTGGGTGGAGGGGGCATCCCCATCACCTCCTTTCTTGCCGTCCGTCGTGTTCATACCACGATGGACGGTTTGCTTTTACAGCAGCAAAATCATTTCCGTTCGTCCGGCGTGGGCAACGGTTTTCCGATCACACGTCGTCTCGGAATAACGTGCTTCCGGGGTTTACCGATGTACAGCGAAGGCGAGGTGCCCACAAAAAAATCGGGATCGACAGCGAGTCCCGAAAGACTAGACAGTGGCAAAGTGGTCCTTGCGACCTCTATGTTCTTGTAGGGTTGGAGTCGGTCCGTGAAGTTGCGGGGGATTCGATAGATTTTTCTTCCATCCACAGGGGCTGTCGCCTCCTGCGCCTCGTCCGAATCCACCATTCTCTTCAGCACCATATGAACCGCAGCTTGAGGATTGGAGTATTTGGTCATGTCGTGACCCATTCGCTCCAATTCGCTCTTTACTTGGTGAGGCCGCATCCAAGCGGGGTAATTCGCCGTCAGGATGCTTCTAATTTCATCGCCCAGAGCAGATTTCAAAAGGTAGACTGCGTCCGCGCTAGGCTCCACTTCGATACCTTCGCTCTGGCAAATGCTCGCCAAGCTCTGCAAGTTTTGGCGAACTACAACCAATCGCTTTTCTGCTTTCTGCTGCTGCGCCAGCAGCATATTGAGTTCGGCCTTTGCTGCTTTGTAGGCCTTGCGCAAATACAATTTGGAGGATGTCGCCATGAGTCGTATTATAAGCAAACGTGATAAGAAGTCAAATAAATTAGTAACGGAATGGGATAATGAAATAGCTGATGCCAAGCTGGGTATTAAGCGCTTAGCGATTGCCATTCAGGATTTTGAAGAAAAGAAGGCTGCCGGAGAACCTGGGCCGGGAACCGCGCAATTGAACCGCCATCCGCATGAGCAGCAACACGGTGTTTAAGACACTACCCGCACAGGTGCGAGACCCTTTGTAGTACCTACTTTGTCAGTGGAAGAAGGCTCGGGAAAGCGATCAACGAAAAAATGACCAGCTCACACTGCGTATAATGCCTATCCATGCGCCTTTTTCTCGTCCTTTTGTTGCTTGCGTCCGCGGTCGTTTGGGCGCAAAGCTCCCCGACGGCGCCGGCCTATGATTCCGTAAATCCCTTTATCGGCACGGCTGGGGATGGCAACACCTTCCCAGGAGCCACGTTGCCGCTGGGCATGATGCAGTGGAGCCCTGACACACGACCCGACGGGTGGTACCACTATCAGGACACCTCGACTCGCGGCTTCAGCCTCACCCATATCAGCGGCGCAGGATGCACTGTGTATGCTGACGTTCCGATTCTGCCCTGGACCGCCAAGTTAGGCGCGGGCGCGGCTTCCCCGAACGATTTGACCGTGCCGTTTTCTCACGACCACGAGCAGGCACACCCAGGCTATTACACAGTCACTCTAGACAACGGAGTGAAAACAGAGATCACGGTCGCAACTCGTGCGGGGATGGGGCGCTTTGCATTTCCGGCACATTCGCCGCGGATATTGCTATTTAAAGCCGGAGCAAGCGGCATGAGTAACAACGGAAAACGCGCCGCCGATACCAGCACGGTCCACATCACGGGCAGTGACACGGTTACCGGAACGGTTCACAGTGGCGGATTCTGTGAATCTGACACGAATTATGTTCTTTATTTCGCAGCCAAATTCGCCAAGCCGTTCTCTTCTTATGGAGTCTGGAATGGGACAGGCAACGCGACTTCCGGCACACGTTCTGTTTCCGGCCATACGGCTGGGGCTTACGTCTCGTTTCCTAAGGGCGACGGACCTGTTGTGATGAAGATTGGCATTTCATTCGTTAGCGTGGAGAATGCGGCGAAGAACGTCGCCAGCGAAATTCCCGGATGGAACTTCGATGCAGTGCATGCCGCAGCAAAAAAGTCCTGGACTCAGATGCTGGATCGCGTCCAAACCAGCGGCGGAACTGCTGACCAGCGCACCATCTTCTACACCGGGCTTTACCACATGCTCCTGTCGCCGAACATCTTCAGCGACGGCAACGGGGACTACATCGGCTTCGACAACAAGATTCGGCATTTGCCCGCGGGCGAGACTCAGTACGCGAACCTTTCTGATTGGGATATTTACCGCAGCCTTATTCAATTTCAAGCGTTGCTCTTGCCCGCGCAAACGAGCCAGATGATGCAGTCGCTTGTGCGCGATGCCGAACAGAGTGGCTGGCTTCCTCGCTGGCCGGTTGCCAACGATGTGAGTTACGTGATGGGCGGCGATTCGTCATCAATTCTTCTTTCCAATGGCTACGCATTTGGGGCGCGGTCGTTTGATACCGCGTCCGCGCTCCGCTTCATGATCAAAGGCGCAACTCAGCCTGGAACCGGTCTGCACGGAAACTCCGAGCGTCCGCAGTTGAGCGATTATCTCAGCAAGGGCTACGTCCCCGTCAGCGACAACCAGGAGTCGGGAGCCTCGATCACTCTGGAATATGCCAGTGCCGACTTTGCCGTCTCGCAGTTTGCGGCTGCGATGGGCGACAATGCTCATGCCGCGAGCCTGCTGCGCTCAGCACAAAACTGGCGCAACCTTTTTGACAGTCAAAGCGGTTTCATTCGTCCGCGCACTGCTGACGGTAACTTCATCACAGGATGGGATCCCGATCACTCGCTGCCTCACCACCAAAAGAGCTGGGACAAATTCGATCAAATGGGCTTTGAAGAAGGAAACACATTGCAATACACATGGATGATTCCGCACAACTATGCAGGCCTGTTTAAAGCCATGGGCGGCAATCAGAATGTTATCTCCAAGCTGGACAAGTTTTTCGTCGAGATCAACGGCTGGGGCAAGCCTAACTTTACTGTCGCTAACGAGCCTGACTTTTGCGCCCCTTATGTATACGTTTGGACAGGTAATCCCTGGAAGACGCAGGAAGTCGTGGATCGTATTCGCCGCGAGACCTTTACTACCAAACCGGACGGTCTTCCGGGAAATGACGATTTGGGCGCCACGTCTGGCGTATATGTATGGAACGCGCTAGGCATGTATCCCGTGATTCAAGGTGTCGGCGGATTAGTGCTCGCCTCGCCCATGTTCACGCACGCGCTTTTCAAGTTCGGCGACGGCCGCCTGCTTGAGATCGCGTCGAAGGGAGAAGGGATTTATGTTCAATCTGTCGAACTGAACGGCAAGGCGTATCAAAGTGCGTGGCTACCCATCAGCAAGCTGCGGAGCGGCCACAATCGCTTGGAGTTCACGCTAGGCGGCGCACCTAATCGCTCATGGGCAAGCCAGCCCGAGAACTTGCCTCCATCATTCGACGTGTCGCAAAAGTGAACAATTTAAGTGTTCCGGAGAATCCTTCACCTATGCTGTTAACCGACGCCCTTCATTGCATCGCCAACAAGCGGCAATCGCTCTCGCGGGAAGAAGCCCGCTCTGTGATGACGCAAATATTAACGGGACGGGCAAGGGATGCGCAGATTGCCGGATTTTTGGTTGCTTTGCGTATGAAGGGCGAAACCGTCGAAGAGATTGTTGGTTTTGCCGAAGCGATTAGGGGGGCGGCGACTCCTCTTGGCGGTGCTCAAGACTCGACGGTGGACGTAAGCGGCACCGAGCGCGACGCCCTCGTAGATACATGCGGCACAGGCGGGGACGCCAGCGGAACATTCAATATCTCGACCGCCACGGCATTGGTGGCAGCGGGTGCTGGCGTGCGCATCGCCAAGCATGGCAATCGAAGCCTTACTTCGAAATGTGGTTCCGCCGATGTCATGGAAGCTTTGGGCGTAAACATCAATCTTCCTTCCGAACGCCTTGCCGCCTGCCTCGCGAAAGCCGGAATCGCTTTTCTCTATGCTCCTGCATTACATTCGGCGATGAAGCATGTTCAAATGGCACGCCGCGAGCTGCGTCTGCGAACGGTTTTTAACTTATTAGGACCGCTTACTAATCCTGCGCAGGCCTCAGCGCAGGTTGTCGGCGTGTATTCGGTCGAATTGGTAGAGAAACTTGCGGAAGCGCTCAGCATGCTGGGGTTGCAGCGAGCGATGGTTGTGCACGGGCTCGACGGCTTGGACGAGATCACGATCACAGGCCCCACGCGGGTCGCAGAAGTTCGCGGCGGAATTGTCCGAACTTACGAAGTCACGCCGGAGGAGTTTGGGATGAAGCGCTCAAGCCTCTCTGAAAT
>PNAR01000051.1 GCA_003169715.1 Acidobacteriaceae bacterium
TCAAACTCATTGACACGCGCCGGCTCCCGCAAAGAATTGGTCGAAGATTCCGGCATAAAGGCGCAACGCTAACCGAAGGGTCGTTTAGCATGGCTGTCACGCTGCAGCCATGGTAGTTGCGGAAATGCATCGGAAAATCACGAACAAAAGGTGATTCGGAAGAGAAGTTGGCTCTCGCGGCTGATCGCCACGTCATTCCACGCGGTCTTTTGTCAGCTGGCGAGAAAGCAATCGAGAGAACGGAACGATTGAGCAGACCGAACGTCCTAAACATGCGACCGTCAATTTGTCTTTGGCAACTCCAACCCTTCGATTGAGTGTTACTCGGCTCAAATGTAGATTATCGGTGTGGCGATATCACAGCAATGTCACGAAGATAAGAGTTGGGTGCACTGAGATTTAATCCGTGAGAGCCATTCCGGGCGGCGGTTTGGAAGTCTGCCCAAAGCATGGTGTTCGCCAGAGATCGCGATTTCAATTTGAATTGCAAGCGAAGAAGTTAATGCCACGCGTTTGTTTTCCGGGACATGGGATCGCCGGCGTAGTGCTAATGCGTTCAATCTAGCGGCCAGAGTTATCGGCTATCGCAATTGTTGGGACATTCTGTGATGTGATCACAGTTTGTGGCGCAGCAGTCAAGAACTGAGGCTCTGTGTGTGTCGTCTTCGTATCAAGGCGAAAATCCGCCACAAGCGGCAGGTGATCAGAGGCTAAGAACGCGGCAGGAGTTTGGTGGAGTTCGAGCTTCTCCAATTTCAGTGCTGCATCGAAATAGATGTGATCCAGATGCAGAAGCGGCAGCACTCCGGGATAGGTCCCACGTCGGCCGAGGTGGCGGCGAATGTCCGCGTTCAGAAAATGCGAGCCGAGCAGACGCGTTGCAAGGCCCTTCGTCCATTCATTGAAATCTCCTACGACGATTCGGACTCCGGGCAAATGCTCCCCATGCACAATTTCTTGGGCGAATAGCTTTTGAGCCTGCCGACGCCGTTCGAAATACGACGTCCCGAGGTGAATATTGAAAACATGCAATAAGACACTGTTTCTGAGCCTAATGTCCACTCTTAGGCAGCCGCGGCGTTCACGGTGCCGTTCGGAAATATCATAGTTGTAGGTGTGTTGAAACGGAAATCGGGATAACAAAATGTTCCCGTAGGCTCCGCCCCTATGGCGCCGATTCTCTCCAAGTTCCGCGAAATAGCCCAACTCTTCAGCTAAGAAGCGAGCCTGATGCTGCTCTCGGGAGAGACCGTCAATGCAGACCACTTCTTGCAACGCGACAATATCCGCGTTGATCGCCCGCAGGACCTCCGCGATCCGTTCCGGCCGCACGCGGCCATCCATGCCGCGACATTTGTGCACATTATAGGTCGCGACTCGGAATTGGCGGGAAACTGCTTTGTTTTTCAGCGCGTTGCTCATGAATTACCACACCTAAACGTCCTGGCCTCCGCATTTAAATAGGATGCGTTTGCACAACCAGGGGTTGACTTTCGATACTAAGGTGACAAATTCAGTTAAGACTTCCCTCAATGCTTCAGTCTACGCCCAGGAAACCTTAAACGTAGTGCCTTCATCAACAATGTGAACGCGGCTAGGCCGGACAGAGCCGCAACGAAAATACCAACCACACGCGGAAGAATGATCGTCAGTGCCATCACGCACATTAGGAGGCACGCAGCTAGGAACATCAACGGCGCCTCTGTGCGACCGAGGAGCCGTGGACGCGTGATCGCGGTGCCCAATGTCTTGCCGATCGTAAGGACACCGGTGGCGGCGCGGCCCGCAGTTCCGCGGGCCCTCTTTGCCTGGGCGTGGCGATATTCCCGCGAATCCTTTGGGCGCACTTTGTCTTTCTCGGTCAGAATGATCTCTGTCGAGCGTTCGAGATCCGTGAGGTACATATCTTTCATTGCATGGGCGAAAGTTCCGTCTTCAACAACTACATCCAGTTCATAGTTTCCAATCCAGCTGGCGACGTTGAGATTCGTCGAACCAACACGAGCCCACCTACTGTCGACAACGGATGTCTTCGCATGCAACATCGAACCGTTCCACTCAAAGATCCGGACACCGACTTCTAGTAGGGGGCGGTATCCCACGCGCGAGAGAGTGCGCACCAGCGCGATATCGCTGGTCCTCGGAAGCAACAGACGCACGTCTACCCCGTCGAGTGCTGCGGCGCGAAGAGATTGCACGTAAGCAGGTGTACCCAGGAAGTACGCATCTGTAAGCCAAATGGTTTCGCGAGCGAGGGCTGCGATAAGTTGATCGAGCCGATAGAGTCCAGCTAGACTCGGCTCGCTTGCAACGACTCGCAGTGATGCGTCGCCAGCGATCATGGTCTTCTCTCTCTTAAACAACTCGGGCGACTCGTGTGCAGTGGAGACGCGACTCCACATCTGATTAAATGCGCGCTGCAAATCAAACACCGCTGGTCCTCGGACCTTTACACCCGTGTCCCGCCACGGCTCGATTTGCCGTCCTGCGTCGCCCACCCAACTCTGCCCAACGCACAGACCCGACACAAAACCAACTTGGCTGTCAACCACGATTAACTTGCGATGGTCGCGGTTCATCCAATCGTGTGAACCATCCAGGCTAGGCGGATTGAAACAACGAACAACCACCCCCGACCTTCGCAGCCGTCGCCAAAACAGCCACGATCCAACACCACGAGCTCCGAGCCAATCGTAGATAACACGAACATTGATCCCTTCCTTCGCTTTGGCGGCCAGCAAATCAGCGAATTCGAATCCCACCTTGTCCGGATGGATGACGTAGGTCTCGAAATCAATTGTTCGCTGAGCCGACTCGATCGCTTCCATCCATGCAGGATAGTTTTCCTGAGCGTCGCGAAGAAGTGTGATCTCGTTTCCCTGAACCAGCGGCGCACCTGCTGCACGCGAGAATGCCTGATCGGCGAGTAGCCGCAAAACGGCAGTATCCCCAGTCGCCGGCAAATGAAATATGGAATGGCTCATATCGGTAGATGTGGAGACTACACAGGTTTAAAGGTCATTGCTCAAGTGCGTCGCGCTTTGCCCTGTCTGGAGGCGAAGTCTGTTGGGCCTGGGCAGACCTGAGATACAGAACCAGTCGTCGAATCCGGTCCGCGACTTCCGCTTCATTAACGCGTTCCTTCGCTGCAAAATCCGATCCCCACACGGGCATCTCGGCAGGGCCGTGTGCGGGTAAGGTCACGCCATTCCTTAGCACCTTGCCCACATAGGCTTCGGGAAATTTTCCTCCGTGCCGACGCGCGAGCTTGGTCAGGTAGGGCGGTTTTCGGTACGGCGGAGGAAACGGTCCGGCTCCCCGAAGATCGTTTCCGTGGCAGACCGCGCAATGCCGCGAGTAGAGTTCGCCGCCACTCGGCGTATCCGGAAGTTTTTTAGGCGGCATATTTTGTGCCGGAAGAAGCACGACGAATGAGCCGAGCACCGTGCTCACAAATACGACACGAACGATCTTGAGACCACGCATCCGAAACCTTTCCGATACTTAGTGAATTGCCGCTGTCTTCCCAGTATTTTCCATTTCCCGGGACCCGCGAAATGGCAAATTAAACTTTCGTGACACTTCGGGCCAGAACTCCCG
>PNAR01000241.1 GCA_003169715.1 Acidobacteriaceae bacterium
AAAGTGGGTTGCGACACACACTCGGGCGTCCCCGCCCGTCAAGGTGCCCACATTACCACCAACCGGGTGCCAGCCCTTCTCGCGCCCTTTGCGAGAGGGTGGGACTTTGACCTCCCTCAAGGCCTCAGCCGAACGAACTCCCGGTGGCTCGACGCATTTATCCACGATGTGGCTCAACTGTCCCCGACCGGGCTTTCCCAGGATCAGAAAACCGCATCAAACAAACTCGATGATCCCGATCAAAAAGCTATCTTTATTAGTCGCCTGTGCGATTGCTATCTCCAGCCCGTTGCAGTCGGCATGCGCTCAAGACAACAACAACAATCTCCCCGACAGCCCGTCGCACGCGGCTGAAAATCGAGAGGTTACCTGGCGGACTTTGCCAGGAGACTTTCTCCATGACCAAAAAGACATTTGGCTGCTATTTCCGGCGCAACTCGCCCACGGACGCCATTGGATTCCCACTCTAGCCATCGCGGGCGGAACAGCGGCAATCGTTTTCGCCGATCCCCACGTGATGCCATATTTCCGCGATCATTCCGGCAGGTTCGACGATATAAATGACACCTTCGACGCTCCCATCACTACTGGGGAAGTCATCGCTCTGCCGGCGTCTCTCATGGTCGCAGGCTACATCCGCCATGATCCCTATCAGGTCAGCACGGCAATACTCGCGGGAGAGGCTTATGCCGACAGCGCCGTAGTGGACCTTGCGGTCAAAGCGGTCACTCGCAGAGAACGTCCTTCTGATGTCCTGCCGGGAGCATCTTTCAACGACACGTTTTTTGCTGGTGGCAAATCGCCTTTTAAGGGCAGCAGCTTCCCCTCAGGGCACGCCGCTGGAGTTTTTTCCGTAGCCACAGTGGTCGCCACCCGCTATCGCTCCCATCGCTGGGTGCCGTGGGCGGTGTACGGTTTCGCAACTGTTGTCAGCTTTTCTCGCGTAACCACCAGCGCCCATTTTCCCTCGGATGTTTTCCTTGGCGCCGCTCTTGGCTATACCATCACACGCTACGAGGTCCTGCGGCCCCAATGACAGTGTTACTTCTAAGCTTCCTTCTCGGCTGCGTCACTGGGCTGCGCTCGATGACGGGGCCCGCAGTAGTATGCTGGGGCGCTCATTTTGGCTGGCTAAATTTTGCGGGAACGAAACTGGCCTTCATCAATGCTCCGGCGACGCTGATTATTATTACGCTGCTGGCCCTCGGCGAACTCGTAGCGGATAAGCTACCCGCAACACCCGCCCGCACCGCCCCTCTCGGCCTGATCCCGCGCATTGTCCTGGGCGGTTTGTGCGCCATTGCACTGGTAATAAGCGTTGGCGGAAACTTTGTAGCTGCTGCAACCTTGGGCGTCGCGGGCGCCTTGATGGCGACGTATGGCGGTTACAACGTTCGTCAAGCTCTGGTGTCACACGCACATCTCCCAGACCTCGTTGTGGCCCTGGCTGAAGACGCAATCGCAATCGTCGGCGGCTTGTTGATCGTTTCACACGTCTAGCTCGAATGGAGGAACTTGGGATTTGGACCAAAAGATGTTTCCAGGTGTCACCCTCTTCCTACGACCGCCAGCATTGCAACCTTTGACTCCGTAGCGAACCTCTTTTGAAGTATTCGCGACACGGGATACCCAAGTTTTGCCAATATCTTGCGCGGACGGGAAAAGGCTAGAATGTCGTACCACACGCTATCGTCCGCTGAATTCCATTCGACCGTGAATCGTTCTTCTCCACTCTCTGCGTGCTCTTCTAACGTGCCGTACGCGAAGCCAAATCGCTTCGTGGGGCCGTCCTCATTGACGATATAAACAATCCGGCATGCGTTCAGCGAATAAAACCAGAAATGTTTTACTGAGACTACAACGTCCATACCGGCTTGTATCGGGATAACCGCCGGATAAATTCTGACCCAGGGCATATTAAACATTTGCCATTGACGAATGGCCACAACCGCCCGATTCCATATAGCTGTACCTTGTCCTAGCGAGATTCGATTGTGATCCAAATTATATTGACTCGGCACTTTACCAGCCGTTGCGCCGACTTCAGGGTACGAGAAAGCTGAACTCTGCTGCCTGGAAATGAAATCCTCGGCTTCGCGCTCCAGCGGCTCTCTAAGTCGGAACAAACGATTTCACTCCCCGCGCGGCGTCGCTCAATCGTACTCAATATTCGCACCTATCTTATAATGTCCTCTTCCATGTCTCTTACCAACGGAACCAAAATCGGTCCCTACGAAATCCTCGCCCCTATCGGCGCTGGTGGCATGGGCGAAGTTTACCGCGCACGCGACACCCGCCTGGGGCGCGACGTCGCTCTCAAAATTCTCCCGGAATCTTTCGCCCGCGACGACAACAAAGATAATGACCGGCTCCATCGTTTCGAGCAGGAGTCCCGTGCCGTCGCGGCTCTCAACCATCCCAACATTCTCGCCATCCACGATGTGGGCGAGCATAACGGCACTCCTTTTCTCGTTTCAGAACTCCTCGAAGGCGGAAGTCTCCGGGGCATACTCAACGAGGGATCCCTCCCACAACGCAAAACAATTGACTACGGAGTTCAGATCGCCCACGGATTAGCGGCAGCGCACGAAAAAGGAATCGTGCACCGCGACCTGAAGCCCGAGAACCTGTTCGTCACTAAAGACGGCCGGGTAAAAATTCTCGACTTCGGATTGGCAAAGCTGACGGAGAAATCAGATCGCCGTCCCGGCACCGACGGCATGACGCTAACCAGTTCGCCCACCGCCGTGGGAACAGTCATGGGCACCGCAAGTTATATGGCCCCTGAACAAGTGCGCGGCCAGGCGGTTGATCCGCGCACAGACATCTTCGCCTTCGGCGCTGTGCTCTTCGAAATGCTATCTGGAAGACGCGCATTCCTTCGCGACACGCCAGCCGAAACCATGACTGCGGTCTTAAAAGAAGATCCGCCCGAGACTACCGATTCAGCTCATCCGATCTCCCCGCCTTTGGATCGCATCATCCGCCGCTGCCTCGAAAAAAACCCAGAGCAGCGTTTCCAATCCGCGAAAGACCTTTCCTTCGCGCTCGGCTCGTTCACCGACACGCACAGCAGCGGAGTTCTCCGCCCCGCCGAAGCGCCGCGCCGAGTTCCCTGGCTCCTTCTGGCCGGCGCAGCTTTAGCCCTGATAGCCGTTGCGGGCCTGACGTGGTTTTTCGCAAAACGCCCTGCCCCGCAAGCTCGAATGCAGTTCGCCATCCCTGTGCCGGGAGAGGTCAGCCACATGGCTTTGTCGCGCGGCGGTTCGATGTTGGCTTTCGTTTCTCCCGACGAAAGTTCAGGCAGACCAATCTTGTACGTGCAGCGTGTCGGCTCGCCCACCGCGGCTCCTCTGGATGGCACCGAAGGCGCAAGCTTTCCATTTTGGTCGCCGGATGGCGCTTACATCGCGTTCTTCGCAAACGGAAAGCTCGAAAAAATCCCGGCGTCAGGTGGGACGCCGCAAGTGCTCGTGAATGTGGAATCATCGCCACGGGGCGGTGATTGGGGGAGCCGTAATGTGATTATCTATGCTCCCGATTCCGGCAGCTCAATCTGGCGCGTCAACCCCGATGGCACCGGAGCACAACCAGTCACAGAACATGTATACCTTCCCGGCGATGATTCCCATCGCTGGCCGATGTTTTTGCCTGACGGCAACCATTTCTTATTTTGGGCGGGCAATTTCGGAAACCTCAGGGACGACCGCTCCAGCGGCATCTATGCCAGTTCCCTCGATGGCAAAGAACGAAAGCTGGTCACTCTAGCGCGCTCAAGTTTTGGCTTGGATTCCAAGCATTTGTTTTATGCCAATGATCAGCGGCAACTGGTAAGTGTTGCTTTTGATGAAAGCAAGGCGGTCAGTTCTGGCGGCCCAACCATGGTTGCGAATACGATCGGGTTTCAGCCGTCCACTTATTGGGTCGCGCTAACCGTGGCGGCAAATGGGACCCTGATCTACAACACCAGCGCTGGCGCAGTTCTCTCGCAACTGACGTGGATGGATCGCGCCGGCAAGACTTTGGGCACGATTGGCCAGCCAACGGTCATGGCGAATCCTACAATTTCGCCTGACGGTAGCCGTGTCGCGCTGGACATCACCGATCAAAAGGCTAATAACGTTGACATTTGGATTGAGAGCGCAAACGGAACGGGCAGCTCGCGCTTTACCTTTGATCCCGCTGAGGAAGTTGCCGGCGTGTGGTCGCGGGACGGAAACCTGCTGGCTTACCGCAAGGCTGGCAATGTTCTGGGACAAGGGCTCGAACTGAAGCGGGCCTCGGGGCTTGAGCCGGAGAAGCTAATTTTCAACGTTAGAGGTGAGGACGATATTATCCCGAATTCGTGGTCCGAAGATGGCCAGCAAATTCTTTGCGAGTATCAGAGTCCATCCGGAAGTCACCTCGCATTGGTACCGGCCGCCGGAGGAACTCCAACGCCTTTTCAGTCAGGCCCAGGAAATCAGACCAATGGGCAAATTTCGCCCGACGGAAAATGGATGGTCTACGCCTCCGACGAGTCAGGGAATTGGGAGATATATGTCACAACTTTCCCCGGCGCTGCGGGCAAATGGCAGGTTTCGAGCGGAGGCGGCACCGAACCGCGCTGGCGCGGCGATGGCAAAGAAATCTTCTATATCGGAGCAACCGGCGTGCTCACAGCCGTGCCCGTAAACGCCGGAGCTACATTCTCCACCGGCACGCCCACGCCCCTCTTCCAGATTCACGCTCGCGCCCCAATCTCTTCAACCGACGTTTTCACCTACGACGTCGCCAAAGACGGCAAGCGCTTCCTGGTCAATCGCTACGTGAAACCGGACCAAATCGCTCCCTTGAATATCGTCCTCAACGCCGGAAACCCGTAGCCCCGAGAAACACGTAGGGACAGGTGAGTCTGTGTCGCAACTGGGCTTGGGGAGGGTTAGGAATTGAAATTGGGACAGAGCAAACGGTTTTGGATGGATGTGGGTGGAGTGGAATCCCGATGGATCCAATCTAGCGGGGGTTTCGGAGCCGATATAGTCGGACCAGGTTGTACGACAATGCGGCGAGGGTGAACTCGACTGCAACTTTCGCCAGTCCGCGGCGTTGAAACTGGCGCAATCCGCGATGTTCTTTCAGGATTCCAAACACGGGTTCGACTAGTCCTTGGCGGCGATGATATTTTTTTCGTCCTGCCGGGGTGCGGAGTTTGTGGCGCATGGCCAGCAGCCTGGGATCGCGCGCCGGGAGGAGTTCATCGGCGCAAAGGTTTCCTCTCATCTCACTCGCCAAATTGCAGTCGGGAATGTATGCCTCGATGCCGCGCGCTTCCATCTGTTGCAGGTTTGCCTGACTCGAAAAGGCGGCGTCGGCGAGCACGCAGCCGGGCGGTTGCAGGCATTCTTCGGTGACGGCATCAACCAGCGGCACGAGCGCATGATTGTCGTTTTTAGCTTGCGTCACTCTTTGGACGACGATGAAGTGGTCTTCGCTGACCGCGATTTCGGCGGTGTATCCCAGTTGAAAATGGCCGTGCCCGTCGCGCACGAAGCGGGCCTCGGGATCGGTTTCCGACAGCCGTTTTTCTCCGCTCGCGCGCACTCGCCGCAGTTGTTCGCGCACCCGTTCGAGCGATTCGATTCCCACGCGCGTGCCCGGAGTGCGATCGGGATCGTCGTCCAAATGTTTTTGCCACTCCGCCACTTTGCGCTCCAAATCGGCTTCGCGCAGCATGCGATGGCGCGACGCGTTGGCCTTGATGCGCGTCGAATCAATCGCCACCGTGCCCACCTGCGCCAGTCCCGAGTTCCGCAACAGGCGCAGCACCTGCGTGAACAACCGCCGGATCGCCTGCGCGTGGCGGCGATGAAACTCGCTCAACGTTTTGTGATCCGGCTCGGCGCCACCCGCTAAAAACCTGAATCCCAAATCTTCGCGCACCCGCTGCTCCAGCTTGCGCGTGGTGCGCACGTTCAGCGCAAACGCGTACAGCCACACCTTCAGCATCAGCCGCGGATCGTACGGACTCTGCCCGCCCGCATCGGAATACCCGGCTTCGAACTCCGACAAATCCCAGCCCTCGACGACTTCGTGCAGCAAAAAACAAAGATGGTCCGCGCCCAAAACATCGCGCACATGGGCAGGCAAAAGCTCAGCTTGTTCCGGATGGTAAGACTGAAAATTAGGCATGTATCTTCATGCCCTACATCCATCTTAAAATCAAGTGTAAAGTGGGTTGCGACACACACTC
>PNAR01000143.1 GCA_003169715.1 Acidobacteriaceae bacterium
TCGGTGTATCCAAACTTTGCTTCAGGCACCGCCGGCGTGAAATCGCACATGGTTGCCAATCCGGTTCCTCCCGCAATGGCGGCGCCATTTACCGCAGCAATTGTGGGAAGAGGAAATTCATAGAGCCGCCGGAAGATGCGCGCCATGTTCGTGGAGTCTTTGACGTTTTCCTGGTGCGTCTTTCCGGCGAGAGATTTGAGCTCATCAATATCCATGCCCGCGCAAAAGGCCTTTCCCGCACCGGTTAGCAGCAAAATGCGAGCATTCGAGTTCTCAGTTTCATCTAGCGCAGCCATCAATTCATCCAGCAGGTGAAAACTGATAGCATTTCGCTTTTCGGGGCGATTTAGAGTAATCGTCCCAATTCCATCACTATTTTCAAATATTAAAGTTTCGAATTTCATGCGATGCGCCGAAAAGATTCTAATAACCGCTTTAATCAGCGGCAGAGGAATTCGTGTAACGTGCCTCGATTTCCGCTGAAGCCCGCAGCAACACATCGAAAGATTTTAACGCAGGCAACTCAGCTCCCCGGGACTTGAGCGCCTCAATCACTTTCTCTGTCGGAAGATTGCCAACCAATGCGTCCTGGGCGAAAGGACATCCTCCCAATCCTCCCAATACCGAATCGAAGCGGCGGCAACCAGCGTCGTACGCGGCTAGAACCTTTTCAGACGCCTGATCAGGACGCCCATGCAGATGAACGCCAATTTCCAGATAGTCGAATTTTGCAATCACAGCAGAAACTATTTCGCCAATCTGTGCCGTCGTTGCCAGTCCCACGGTGTCAGCCAGCGAAATCGTTCGGACTCCGGAAGATTCGAGAAGATCTACCGCATTGATAACTTCTTCCACCGTCCACGGATCAGCATACGGATTTCCAAAAGCCATCGAAATATAAACCACTGTATCCAATCCCGCGCCCTCCCCTTTATTTTTAATCTTCTCCATTTCGTCAATTGCTTCGTCCAGCGTTTGGCGCTGATTGTTCTGCAAAAATGTCGGTGAAATGGAGTAAGGAAAACCCAGCGTCCGGACTGAATTCGTGGCGATAGCGCGCTGCGCACCTTTCTCATTGACCACGATCCCAATCAGCTCCACATCATCGGGCGGATCCAACTCTTTCATAACTTCTTCCGAATCCGCCATCTGCGGGACTGCGCTGGGAGAAACAAAAGAAACCGCATCAATATTCTTGAATCCGGCGCTAATCAGCGCGCGAAGATATTCAACTTTGATGTTGGTCGGGATTTGTGTTTTCAACCCCTGCCACGCATCCCGCGGACATTCAATGAGTTTGACTGCGTCGGGCATCATTCACCACGGAGGCACTGAGGCACAGAGAAAATCAAGTTACACTTATCTTGATCGTTGGGTCCAAGCATATCTAGTCGAAAATTGGCAGCTATTTCTTATAAGCGGATTTTTGCGATCCAACTATGCAAGTGCGTCCCGAACTCCTCACGAATACGTTTTCTCTGTGCCTCAGTGCGTCCGTGGTAATCTAAACTGCCGAGGCACGGAGACGAGAAAATCAAAGGACTCTTCTCACAATACCGCCCCGAGCCAGGACTGGGACGTAAAAGTTAAGAATTAACCCAACCCGCTTCCCGGTTAACTTCAGGTAGGTGAGCAGTTGCGCTTCGTGAAGAGGAAGAGCGTGTTCGACACATTTGAGTTCTAGAATGACCGCATCTTCTACTACGATGTCAATGCGATAACCACAGTCAAGATTGATGCCTTTGTACTGCACAGGTAACGGCACCTGCCGCTGGAACGCAGCTCCACGCAGATGAAATTCATGGCAAAGGCATTCTTCATAAGCAGACTCAAGCAGACCAGGACCGAGCGCGCTATGCACCTCGATTGCCGCCCCAATTACTTGTTCGGTGATCTCCTCATGAATGAGTTTTCTCTGTGCACCCGTGCCTCCGCGGTAATTCATGTCTGAAGAACTCCAACCTTAAACTCCGCCACGTCCGGATTGAGAGCGGCCGCTTCCAGAGCATGGGTGATCGCATCGCGGGTCTCGATCGGATCAATAATCTTATCTATCCACAACCTCGCCGCGCCGTATCGCGGATCGGTCTGCTCATCATACGTACGCTTCACCGATTCGAAGAGTTCTTTGCGTTCCTCTTCGCTCAACTTCTTGCCACTGCGCTCCAACTGCCGAATCTTAATTTCCACCAGGGTTGAAGCGGCGGACTCCCCACTCATCACCGCGTATCTGGCTGTAGGCCACGCAAACACAAAACGCGGATCATAAGCTTTGCCGCACATTGCGTAGTGTCCAGCGCCAAACGAACCGCCGACAATCACTGTAATCTTCGGAACCACCGAGTTCGACACCGCATTGACCATCTTTGCCCCGGCTTTAATAATGCCGCTCCACTCCGCATCGCGTCCTACCATGAATCCATTTACGTCGTGCATGAAGACCAGCGGAATCAGGTTTTGGTTGCAATCCATAATGAATCGCGCGGCCTTTTCAGCGGACTCGGTATAGATTACTCCGCCGAATTCGATTTTCTTGTTTCCCTCATGGTCTACGCTTTGCGCGTGCAACTTTTGATTCGCGACAATTCCCACCGCAAAACCGCCAATCCGGCAGTAGCCACAAATCAGCGTCTTGCCATATTCGGGCTTGTATTCGTCGAAGCGGCTTCCATCGGTAAGCCGTCCGATAATTTCTTTCACGTCATAAGGGCGCGCCGGGGACGAATCATAAATTCCATAAATTTCTTCAGCCGCCAACGCAGGAGCTTCCGGCTTTTTCCGCTCCCACGGTGATTGCCTCCGGTATCCCCACTTGTCAACGATGGCGCGAATCCGCTCCAGGCAACTTTCATCATTCGGTTCGCGAAAATCCACAGTACCGCTGATCGCCGAATGCATGGCCGCGCCACCTAGTTCGTCAGCGGAAACCTTTTGCCCAATCGCAGCTTGCACCAATGCAGGACCGGCGAGAAAGAGTCCGCTGCCGTCGGTCATCAAAACGTGATCGCACATCACCGGCAAATAACCGCCGCCCGCCACGCACATGCCCATGATCGCTGCAATCTGTGGAATACCCATCGCGGACATGACGGCATTGTTACGAAACACGCGCCCGAAATCATCGGTGTCGGGAAAAACATCTTCTTGCAGTGGAAGAAACACCCCAGCCGAATCTACGAGATAAATCGTTGGAATGTGGTTTTCGATGGCGATATTTTGCGCGCGAATCACTTTCTTCGCGGTCATCGGAAAAAACGCCCCAGCCTTGACCGTGGCATCATTGGCGATAATCATCACCATGCGCGTTTGGATGCGGGCAAGTCCGGTAATCACGCCCGCGGCGGGCGCGCCTCCCCACTCTTCATACATGCCTTGCGCAGCATACATGCCGAGTTCGAAGAACGTTGCCGGGTCAGCCAGTAATGCGATGCGTTCACGGGCAGTCAGCCGCGACTTTCCATGCTGATTTTCAATCGCCTTCGCGCCCCCGCCTTCCCGTATGGTCTCTTCTTCATTTCTTATCTGCGATACCAGGTCCGCCAGGAAACGCATGTTCGCTTCAAATCGCGCGGACGTTGGGTCCACTCGGCTCTCAATCGCGGGAGACTTTGGCGGTGTGACGGATTCAACGCGCTCGGGCATGATCAGATATTCGAAGGGTTTACGGTATACCACAAGAGCAAATATTCGCAACGAGCGGGATCGAAGTCGCGATCAGGAAACTTTATCTATCCATCGTTCGATCCTGCATCCGTCTTCTTCGAGCAGAAAGTTGCCCACGCCAAAACATTCGCCGAAGATACGATGTGATTCCGGATCGCGCACAGCTTTCGTAATCCATTGCTTTCCTATTTCATACTGACTCTTCGTAAACCATTTCTGCGGCAAGACTTCCAGCAACCCAGCTTGCAGATAAAAAATGTACAGGGCAAATGCGGGATCATCATTGCCCTTGGCCGGATAACTTGTGGGCACAATTAATTCATCCACACTGCGCAGCTCAGCCGGAACCTCAATGTTATGCATGCCAGCGGACAATGCCAGCGGTATCTCGAACTCCGTCACTGGGGCCGTCGTCGCGTAGATGCGGTCGCTCGACTGCTTGAACCATCCGGCAATTTCAGCTAAATCAAAATGCTTGAGTATTGCAGGATCAAAGCAAACAACTCGAATATGACGCCCCTCCGGACACCACACACCGAGGCTCGAGGGCGGAACGACGAATGGCGTGCAATAAGTGTTCAGTGCAATCAGCGGCTTGTCAGGTTGGTCTTTAACATTCAGCGTGACTCCATAAGCCAGGGCTCCATCCTTGCCGTGATGTGTCCAGGTGAGCCGCTGGCTACTCGAAGAAGGGATCGCCGGAAAAGTTTTCCAATACCAGGGCGCCGGGCCGACCGTCTTGGCCAAAATGTCTTTCAACCGGACTGAATTTAATTCAGCCATCAACTGGATGTGGGAACCCCGCGCGGCTTAACGTTGGCGCGAATGAATTGAACGATCTCGTCCATTGCTGTGCCAGGAAGGAAAATTGCCGCGACTCCGGAGTGTTTTAAATTTTCAATATCTTGATTGGGGATAATTCCGCCCAAGACCACAAGCACGTCATCCATTTTATTTTTCTTGAGAAGATCCAACACTCGCGGAACGATTGCATTATGCGCTCCGGATAGGATCGAAAGTCCAATCACGTGCACATCTTCCTGCAATGCCGCGTTCACGATCATCTCTGGAGTCTGTCTTAGGCCGGTGTAAATGACTTCCATGCCGGCATCGCGAAGCGCTCTGGCAATCACTTTGGCGCCACGGTCATGGCCGTCCAAGCCAGGCTTTGCGACGAGCACGCGAATCTTTTCTTCCGGCATCCAAGATCGATTTAACCACAAAGGGCACGAAGGTACACGAAGGAAGGCGTTTTCGGGCACGAAACTTACACAGTCTTGATGTCCAAACTCCTCCACAAATACCAGCACGCAACGCTCCGGTAAGGCTCCCAGCACTTTGCAATTTTTTCCATCTGCTTCGGATTCGGAGGCTTGCGCTTCTTATAGTGTTTCTTAATGGCCATCTTTACACCGAAATCGCCGGTCGGAAGCACGTTCGGGCGTCGCAACGAAAACATTAGGAACATATGCGCCGTCCAAACGCCGATTCCTTTGACTTGGGTCAGGTGCTCGATGACTTCCTCATCCGAAAGATTCGCAAGTCCGGAAAAATTGAGTTCTCCATGATGGGTTCGTTGTGCGAGGTCGCGAAGATAGGAGGTCTTCTGTTTGGAGAGTCCCGCCGACCGCATCTGCTGATCGGTCACCCTCATAATTCCTTCCGGAGTCAGAGGTTCGCCTGCAAGTGCCGCGAAACGCTTAAAGATGGTGAACGCGGCCTTACCGTTCAACTGCTGATAGACGATTGCCTCCGCAAGGCTGTGAAAGACCGGATCGCCATACTCAATGCGATAAGGCCCAACGCGATTGATTATCTCGCGAATTATCGGATCAGATTTCTTGAGATGGTTAATCGCTTTGCGCATGAACGCCGCGAAGAGACACGGGAGCAACAAGGATATCACCGCCGGGAGGCAGGTCCCTCAGTCTCCGTGTATTTCAGCGGTTGCCGGGGAGAGGGTGCGCGCCTGCTCCAGGTAAGAGTTCGCGTGAACTAACAAATTCGCCCGCTTGTCGGTGTCTCCCTCCTCAAGCGCGCCGTAAACCATGTTTAGCCATTCGATTAGTTCATGATCCATAAATCACCCGTTGAATCCTCTCAAACCCAATGGATCGGCGGAATCGGGTGAGTACCTGAGTTCGATCTCCTTTTTTCGGTATAACCCCGGTAACTAAGTGACGCTTACCTCCGTGTATGTCCCGTATACCTCCCGCAGAGCGGCACAAATCTCTCCAACTGTCGCATAAGCTCGCACAGCTTCTATAAGATACGGCATTGTGTTCGACCCTGAAATGTCGCCGCTATTTACTCCTCCGGGATCTTTCGCCGCCGCTGCCTTCAAAGCATCCAGGCGGCGTTGCACTTCGTCGTTTGATCTGCGACCTCGAAGAGCCTTTAGCTTGGCCGTTTGGTGGCGCTCAACTGTATCGTCAATATAGAGGATATGGTGGGGATCCTCATCAACTGAGAAATCATTTACACCCACTATGATCTTTTCCTTTGCCTCTACCGCGCGCTGATATTGGTAGGAAGCTTCGGCAATCTCCTTCTGGGGATAACCTCGCTCGATTGCCTTCACCATTCCCCCCATGGCATCGAGCTTTTCGAAATAATCCGCAGCGCCTTCCTCCAATTTGAGAGTCAGATTTTCAAGAAAATAAGAACCACCCAGAGGGTCGGTAGTCTGCGTCACGCCCGATTCATAAGCGATGATCTGCTGCGTGCGCAGGGCAATCCTGGCCGCATCTTCAGTAGGTAAAGCAAGAGCTTCGTCGTAAGCGTCGGTATGTAAAGACTGCGTCCCACCAAGCACTGCGCCCATCGCCTGAATGGCCACGCGAGCAATGTTATTGAGAGGTTGCTGCGCAGGCAGGGAAACACCGGCCGTTTGCGTATGAAAGCGTAGTAACGTTGATCTTTCATTCTTCGCTCTAAACCGCTCTTTCATTACTCGATACCAAACCTTGCGGGCGGCGCGATACTTCGCAATCTCTTCGAAAAAATCGTTATGCGCATTGAAAAAAAAGCTAAGCCTCGGGCCGAACTCATCCACGTCGAGACCGCGCCGTTGCGCCCATTCGACATATTCCACGCCGTCATACAAGGTGAACGCGAGTTCCTGAAGAGCTGTAGATCCGGCTTCTCTGATGTGGTATCCGCTGATCGAAATCGTATTAAATCGGGGAGTGAATTTCGATCCAAACTCAAATGTATCAATCACCAGCCGCATCGAAGCCGCGGGAGGGTAGATGTATTCCTTCTGCGCGATATATTCCTTGAGAATGTCATTCTGAATCGTGCCCGAAATCTTCTGCCAGTCCGCCCCCTGATTTTCCGCCACAACCAAATACATCGCCCACAGTACGGACGCTGGGGAATTGATAGTCATCGAAACCGTTGTCTTCTCCAGATCAATCCCGCCGAAGAGGATTTCCACGTCTTCGAGAGAATCAATGGCCACACCGCACTTTCCTACCTCGCCCTCGCTCGCGGGATGATCGGAGTCATAACCCATCAGCGTTGGCAGGTCGAAGGCCACAGAAAGCCCGCTACCACCGCTTTTCAGCAGATATTTGTAACGCTGGTTGGTCTCTTCCGGAGATGCGAAGCCGGAAAATTGCCGCATCGTGAACATCTTCCCGCGGTATCCAGTTGCATGAATGCCGCGAGTGAATGGCGGCTGCCCTGGATATCCGAGGTACTTCTCGTAGCTCCAATCTTCCGGAAGGTCGGCTGAAGTGTATAGGCGCCGCACAGGCACGCCAGAAATGGTCGTAAAACGAGCATGCCCATCTTCATCAAGATTGGTACCAGTGGGCGCTCCGATTGGACGTTCCGGAGATTTCTCCAAGGCTGGCGCAAGGACATTTTCGGCCCAGTCTTTTTCCGCCGCGGAAGGATGACGCCCTTCGAAGACTTCTGCGATGGGGCTTTCTTCGATTTTCGATTTACTTGGCTTATGATCCGGCATACTCACATCCCCGATAGGTAGATCATATGAGTGTGTGCGCACACGGGCAAGGCTAGCGCTTCTTACCCAACTCCCAGGCTTTGGCATACTTCCAGGAAACATAAACCGAATGGTAGAGGTGGAGCAGTAATCCTTCGCATCCGTCCATGAATCCCATGCGAAATATGTAGTCATAGATAAACGTAAGGAAAGGCCGAAACACAATGTTGGCTATGCTGAAACCGCCGCGTCCCCTTTCGACCGCAACTTGCGCCCCCATGGAAGAGTAGCTGTTCATGTGATCAATATAGCTACGCAATGTGGGATAAGCGTCGTGCAATAGGGCGTGCGAAAATTTGCCGGTCGGTCCCTCCACTTTCATCGTGGGATGCGCGCCGTATTCTCCAAACTTCCCAGCCCCCCGGCGGATCAGCCGCAGCTTGGGATCGGGATAAAAGCCGCCATGCTTGATGCACCTTCCCAGGAAAAAGTTTTTGCGCGGAATCCAGAAACCAACGTTCGCTAAATTGCCCGCCAACATCTCTACTATTTCCTCCGCCAACGCCGGCTCCAAAGCTTCGTCCGCATCCAATTGCAACACCCAATCCATCGAAGCCTTTTCCATCGCGGAGTTCTTCTGTTCAGCAAAGCCCTTCCACGGCTCCACAAACAACTTTGCTCCGTGCTCACGCGCGATCTCGATAGTGCGATCGGTGGAACCGGAATCCAGCACTATAATTTCTCCCAGCCCATCATTCACCAGAGGGAGGACGCTGGCGAGTGTACGAGGAAGATTCGATTCTTCGTTATGGGTAATAAGAACGACAGAAATCTTCACGGAGAGAGAATACCGTGATCGAGCGCAGATAGGAATTCCGCATTTGTCAGCAGGCCGAAGTAGGTGTGCCGGCGGCACAAACATCAGATTCCTCTTCGTGCCAATGGTCTCATCCCATAGAATGCCTTTACGTTGATATGCACCAACAATAATCTCGGCGCGAAATTCCCATACCAGAGAGCAGGCTGGGCGAAGGAGAGCTTTTCTTTTGGGGATACACCCATGCTGAAATTGTTGATGTCTGTCTCTCTAGTTGCTCTATTGAGCGGTTGCGCGGTAAAGCACAATCACCCACCAGTTCTGCAGCCGCTTCAATCCGTCCCCGATACCCGAAGCTGGACAGAGGAATCCATTCCGTCCAAACCAGAGAGCATAACTGCAGAGGGCGCTACGTTCTGGCTGTGTGGGGCGGACGAGATGATCGCTTCTTCGTCTGATGGCGGAGCCACTTGGCAACTCAGACATCATAGTCGCGGCGGCAAGACCCTCATAAAGATTAGCTTCGTAAATGAGAAGGTCGGGCATGCCGGTGGTGAGGGCGGTTTGTTGTTCTCAACCAACGATGGCGGAGAAACGTGGCAGTCTCACAGCGCTGGTGATGACGTGCAGGACTTCTCCTTTGCGGATGCGAACAATGGAATCGCGGTAATAGGCGGGGACCGCGAGAGTTCCAATGAGGTGATTATGGACGGTACCGTCAAATTGACGCACGACGGTGGTGACCATTGGGAAGAGATTGCAGCTTTGAATTCGAACCAGATTCGGCCCTACACCCATGTTCTTTGTGTGGCTGCATTGGACTCATCGCATTACTTGATGATTCGCCGTCATCCCACAATTGAGGATGTATTCGTAATTACTCACGACGCGGGACGATCCTGGAATGTCATCCCAATGCAAAATGATGCAACCAATCGCATCCTTGCTGGTTGGATTTTTGTGCACCGGGGCGAATATTGGGCATTCGGCATGGAGCTTGTGCATCGCGAGAAAGGCGGCGGTTATGGCGTGCCCCTCACACTCCATTCGAAGGATGGCGAAACGTGGACGCACGGGGTTCTCGGTCCCAATGAGTTCAGCGGCTGCACTTCACAGGGCTGCGCGATAAGAGACGGTACCGTTGAGTCATTGTATGGAACCAGGGAACAATATTGGGCATTACCCCAGGATGGTTCCATGGGTAGCCAATGGGCCATTGCGGGAGATCATGCATGCACGATCAGCGCTACCTTGAAGTGTGGCCCTGCAATGGTGACCGACACGCCGCAACCTCTTCGACCCAGGAATCCACCGGTCGAGATTCCAGCCGAAGAGCCTATGCCCCAATGGAAAGTTGCACTTCCAGAAGACTGTTTGGATTGCGCCCTCCGCACCGTCCCCTGGCGTGCTCAAGCAAGACTCGTGGTCTGGACGGTTGCAAATTTTACAGTTCGGCCCAACGGCACCGTTACGGATTTGTCCCTGACACCACGCCTTGACGAACAACAGGAGTCGGTTATTGAGCAAATTTCAAGCTGGCGGTTCCGGCCTCCGCAGGATGGGGTTGCAAAACAGAGGAGTATTCGAATAATGGTGGCGTGCAGTCCAGAGTTTTCCGGTTGCCGACTTTTGCCGATGTATGCGGCACGATAAACCTCCGGCGAGGTGTAGTGGGCAATCAAGCCAATCGTTCAATCCCGAATCTGATTGCTAACCGTCAAACAGCGACGGCACTGCCTGAACCAAACAAGGTTCACGGCTCCGAATTTTCCGCGCCATCGGGAGTTGGGCGGCAAGACTTAGATTTCCCTCCTGAGGTTCTCCTATTTCTGGACAATCGTCCATCGACGCCTGACATTTAGATTCGCGCTTCGTGCCCTCAACTTCATAGCCCCTCAACTTCATTGCGACCCCTTTGACGCGACGGCAGGGTTGGCAATGTAGAATGCGATTGCGCATAATCGGCACATGACCAGACCAACACGGGCAGTTGCATCTCCGCACGTTGTAAATGTCGAAGACCTTCGGCGGCTTGCCCGCACTCGGTTGCCTCCAGTCGTCTTCGATTATCTCGACGGTGGGGCCGAAGATGAAGTGACTCTGCGCGCCAACCGGTCGGCATTTAATTCCGTCACGTTTCGGCCACGGCACGCGGTGCCGTTGCCGTCACGATGCGATCTGAGTTGTCGTGTCCTCGATCTTGATCTCTCTTTCCCAGCACTGCTTGCGCCGATTGGCTATAGCCGTCTCATGCATCCCCATGGCGAGATGGGTGCTGCAAGAATGGCAGGCGTGGCCGGGACTGCGTATATTCTTTCAACTATTTCCGGACACTCTTTGGAAGACGTCAAAGCGGCCACCTCCGGGCCTGCCTGGTATCAACTTTACATTTTGGGAGGACGCGAAGCCGCTGAGGCGACAATCGAGCGAGCGCGGCTCGCCGGATTTTCCGCCTTGGTGGTTACGATTGACACCCCAGTCGCGGGGATGCGAGAGCGGGACTTCCGCAACGGAATGACTCAACTGATGTGCGGCAGTCTTCTTTCCAAAATTCCATTCTTGCCGCAGTTATTTTCGCATCCTGAGTGGCTGACCGGTTTCCTGCTCGATGGCGGCGTTCCTAAACTTCCTAATGTCGTTATTCCAGGGCAGGGGCCGATGCCGCTGATTGACGTGACTGCGGCCCTGGCTCGCGCCGCGGTCACATGGGAAGATTTGCGCTGGATGCGCGAAATCTGGCCGGGTCCCATTGTCATAAAGGGAGTTCTCACCGGCGAAGATGCATTAAAAGCCGTGGATCATGGCGCTGCTGCCATCGTCGTTTCGAACCATGGTGGGCGGCAGCTCGATGGCGTTTCCGCGACATTGAAGGCATTGCCGGAAATCGTCGCCGCCGTAGAGGGCCGCACAGAAGTGTTCCTCGATGGAGGTATTCGCCGTGGCAGCGACATCGTCAAGGCGATCTGTCTTGGCGCGCGCGCAGTCTTAATCGGCAGGGCGTATGCCTATGGACTTGCAGCTGCCGGCGAAGCGGGTGTCGCCCGGGCGCTGCAAATATTGCGGACCGATGTCGAGCGTACGCTCAAGCTCCTCGGCTGCCCATCCATAGCTGCGCTTGACCGTTCCTATGTGGAAAAGCCATCTTGCCCGTAGCTTCCAAGAAATCGTTTGTGGCTGTCTGTCTTTCGGGGAGATTGGCGGGCAGTCCTAAGTTTCTTTATCTCTTTGGGGAGGCGGGGCGTGGAACTTAATTTTTCTTTGACTCTGACGGACGAGCTGTACAGCGAATTGATAGAAGGCTGCCGGGAATGCAGATGCTCACCCAAGCAATTTGCAGCCGAGAGTTTTTTCCATCCGTCATAATCAAGTCGGCTTCGGTTACTGATACTCCGAAATAAGACGCTACGTCGGCACCCACCTGCTCATTAAAATGCCGCGATTCCATGACGCTGCCAGATGTATGGTCGCCGATCACTGTCCCTCGCTTTTCAATCTGCAGGGAAGCGTAGCCGAAGCTGGGGGAAGGCGACCGAGGAATTACGGCTAACCTGAGCCGGGATACACTACCATCAACCCTGGGTGGTCAGGCAACTAGTATTTTGATTTTGGATCCTAGCGGTATTGCTGCGCAAAATGATGCGAATTAAGTGTACCCCAAAGCTTAAAAACGCTGGCTTGGCGGAGCTTTTGATGCGCAGCGATCAAGTTACGCGCTTAGGAAGGTTGACTTGGGTTCGAAAATCGTTTCTCCGCCCCGACCAAGATTAACTCCCATGAAATGCCCTCCCTGCGTTTCACGAATTGCGCTTCTATTTCTGGCTTCGGTCGCATTGGCGCGGAGCCCCGCACTCGACGGTAAAGGTGCGTATCACACCGGCCACTATCGCGATCTGTTCGCTGAAATTGGCCACGCGCCGTCCGAAAGCCGCGCCCGGATTGACCAGGCCTTTCAACAACTTTTTCACGGCGATCCCGCGACGCAGGCGGTCTTCTACGAAGCTGGACGTAACGAGAATGGACCCCTTGCCTACATCACGGACATCGCCAACCACGACGTGCGCACCGAGGGTATGAGCTACGGGATGATGATCGCGGTTCAGATGAATAAGAAAGCGGAATTCGACGCGTTGTGGAACTGGGCCAACACTTACATGTTGGTCACCGACCCCAAGGACCCAAGCGTCGGCTATTTCAAATGGTCCATGAATACGGACGGCACGCCGCGTTCGGAGACTCCGGCTCCGGATGGCGAAGAATATTTCGTGATGAGTCTCTACTTCGCTGCGAATCGTTGGGGGTCGGGGAAATATCTCTACGATTACCGCGCTCAGGCCGATCATCTGTTGCAAACCATTCGGCACCATCCAGTGATGCGCGCTCCCACGAACAGGGGCACACCCACGGTTGGGCCTATGGTCAACGAGCAGCATCACATGATTCTTTTCGTGCCTAATAATGGCGGCGATACGTTCACCGATCCCTCGTACCATTTGCCGGCATTTTATGAACTGTGGGCGCGATGGGGCCCGGCGGAAGATCACG
>PNAR01000211.1:0-7546 GCA_003169715.1 Acidobacteriaceae bacterium
GCTTCGTCGTTACGACTACATTGGCCGCTATAACCCAAGGCAGCTTCTGATTTTGGTGCCCGGATGGGAACCGTCAAAAATTGCTGCTCTGGCGGAAAAACTCCGGCAAGCGGTTGCCGAATCGCGAGTGGCTATTTCCGGATCCGAATTGGATGCCACAATGAGCTTTGTGTTCGCCGCCTCCGCGGATTTCAAATTTAAAGTCAACAATGAAGTTTTGGGACAACTTGAATCAGCACTCGGTAGGATCGAAGAAAGCGGCGGAAACCGCGTAGAGTCACTGAACGGTACCAGTAAGTCTGACCATCCCGCGTTGCGCAAACGGCGCCGCATTAGAATTTCGTGGGTGCTGAGCGGCATTTTCGTCCTCGCTGTTGCGGCGCTGATGTCCTCTCTCCCTCCTGGACATGCGTGCCAAACCTGGTGGGTGATATTTTCGATTCCGGAGAATTGCCCCCGCCACTTCCGGCAAATTGTGTTCTCACGACGGGGCGGCCGACGGAAGCAATGATGCAGACGATCAGCAAGCAGCGGGACGTCAGCGATCTGGAGTTTCAGGGAGCGGTGACATGCAAAATACTTTCCTCATCGGCGCGGTCCAACCGCCTTCAAGACCAACAATGGTTGGAGAATTTATATGCTGACGGAAGGTTGCAGTACCGGAGGCACGTTCTGATTGCGGCTTCGCAAGACACCGCCGGAGGCAAATTATTTACGGTCGAGCAGTATTTGATGCCGTGGTGGCGATATCTAGGCCAGGCCGATGAGTATTGCAGAGTCCAGTATCCTCCGTGGAAGTGATCCGCTGACCAATTGGCGAAAACGCACCTTACGCCGCCAGCAGTATCACTCCTCCCGCCACCAGCAATGCGGCAATCCATCGGCGACGGTCTACTCTCTCATGTAAAAACGTTTTCGCCGCGATCGCATTGGCGATGAAGGTCAATGCCGCTGCCGCGGGTCCAATCAGGCTCACGTCATTCCACGAGAGCGCAAACAGCAGGCTATAGAAAGCCAGGGTCATGCAAAGCACGCCGCAAATAAACCAGGGATTGCGGACAATACGTCCAATAACGTTCAACACTCCGGTTCGATGCCAGAGCTCGCCAACATCTCCGACCTGCTTCATGGCGCGAGACAACAACACATCGCCGGCACATGACGTTATCACAATCGCCGCAACCGAACTCCACGTAGAAATGATCTGCCTAGTCATGGGCCCTCGTACGCTGATGCTGCACGGTCGCTCCTTCTTGCAGCGCGTGCTCAACCGGATATTGTGTCAGTTCGGGACCTCGAGTCACGAATCCGACTCCAGCCGAAATCAAAGCAATCCCCAGCCAGCGTGTGGCGGAAATCTGTTCGTGCAGCAAAAACCTTGCGATTAAAGCCAGTAGCACATATCCCAAAGAAGTTGCGGGAAGTACATAAGTGAGGTCAGCCCAGGAAAGCGCGGTCATGTAGGAAGCGAAAAACCCCAGCAAAAGCAAAATCCCCAGCGCGACCCAGGGATTTAGAATTGCCAAAATGAGGCTGGATAGATGCTGAAAAGAAATGGCACCGGCTTCCTTCATTCCCCGCGAAAGGAGGGAATCACCGACTGCCGCGCATACGGTTACGCCAGCCAGCACCAGATACTTGCGGAAGGTCACACTCTTTCCTGAACCTTACACCTCGACCGGCTCGCGTGCGGCCGCGACCTTATCATCGTGCCGCTTATCTTTGACCCATTTGTGGCGCATGCCGCGCACCTTCAAAAAGGCTTTGGCTTCCTTGTACAACCGCTTGCGGTCATTGCTGTCGAATGCGGCTTTTCTCAAGATGCGGAAAGCTGCTTTTGGCCGGAAATAATATTCGTCGTAGAAGCGATGTACTGAATCGAGAATTTCGTCGGCCGGTAGCCCAGGATACTGAATGTGAGCAAGCTGATGACCACCCTCGTCCACCATTTTAGTGTCCGCTATCATGAAGCCGTTCTTGATAGCGTAATCGTAAAGCTCGGTTCCGGGGTAGGCATGCGCTACCGAAACTTGGATTGTCTCCACATCCAATTCTTTGGCAAAGGCGATTGTATTGTTGATGGTTGCGCGAGTTTCACCCGGTAATCCAAGAATAAAATCGCCGTGTATGACGAGTCCGAGCTTATGGCAATCCTTGGTGAAGGCTCGAGCTCGTTCCACGGTCGCGCCCTTCTTAATGTTCTTCAAAATCTGGGGGTCGCCAGACTCGTAGCCCACGATCAGTAAACGGCAGCCAGCTTCCTTCATCGCTTTCAGGGTTTCGAAATCGGTTGTGACACGCGATGTGCAGGACCAAGTCAGTTTCAGCGGCTTTAGCTTGGCGCACAATTCCACGGTTCGCGCTTTTTGAATATTGAACGTATCGTCATCGAAAAAGAATTCCTTGACGTATGGCCAATACTCTTTCGCCTTTGCCATTTCAGCGGCAACGTCATCGGTAGAACGCTTACGCCATGCGTGACCGCTGGTCGTTTGGGGCCAGAGGCAAAAGGTGCACTGAGCGGGGCATCCCCGAGTGGTGTAAAGCGACACGTAGGGGTTGAGCAGGAACGGCACGTTGTAGCGCCGCACGTCCAAGTCCCGATGATAAATATCGGTAACGTGAGGCAGCGAATCGAGATCCTGAAGCTGCGGGCGGTCAGGATTGTGCACCACAGCGCCGCCTTTCAGGAAAGAAATCCCCATGATCTCTCCGAGAGGTTTGCCTTGCGCAAACTCCACCACGGAATAATCAAATTCTTTGCGACAGATAAAATCAATTGCAGTTCCATCTCTCAATGAACGCTCGGGAAGCACTGTCACATGAGGACCGACGAAAGCGATCTTGATTTTGGGATTCGCGTCTTTTATTTTTTGCACCAGCCGAATGTCACCAGGAAACCCGGGCGTGCTGGTATAGAGAACGAGGAAGTCATATTCCCGCGCAATATTGATCGTCTCCTCAGCCGAAACGTGGTGGGACGGGGCATCTAACAGGCGCGCCCCTTCCAGCATTCCCGCGGGGTAAGCCAGCCAAACCGGATACCAGTATGATTCAATTTCACGAGTGGCAGGCCAGCGCGAGCCTGCCCCACCGTCGAAGTTTTCAAAGGAAGGAGGATTTAGGAATAGCGTTTTTAAAGGCATAGGTTTGAATAACTTATCTTACCATTGATCGCGGCATATTAGGGGCCGCAGGTGTCTCGTAGGTACACCCGGCAGCCACGTTTATGCCGTCAAATTGGTAGCACTCAGCCTATTTGATCGCTCGCTAGCGTCCAATGGGTTTGCGCCAGATGGCGCTTTTCGTGCCCCAGGAGGGGAAACCGGAAACCTCCTTGGGAAGAGGTCGGGACCCCTCATTTGCCAGTTTCGACCCAAGATTCCAACTCTCCAGTGGCTCGTAGCAAATTAATCCTAGCCCGCTCCAATTGAAAGTCGGCATCCTGAAGGACATCGTAACGCTCACCCGCTTGGGTTCGCGCATCCACAGCTTCATGAAGCGTCGCAGTGCCAGCGTCCATTCGAATTTTCATCGCTTCCAGATTTGATTGGGCAATCTGGTTGGAAATATCCGCTACTTCCCGTGCCGCCTGCAATTGCTCCACCGTCCGCTGCAACCGCAGAGCTTCAACTGACACCTGATCTTTAGTGATTTGCACCTGTTTTTTTGCATGGATCAAGTCTGCATCGGCCCCCTGGGCGCGGGCATGTTGCGCCAGGCTGAAAAAGGGAAAGCGAATAACGATTCCCACGGTCGCATTGTTTGGCTGAAAGCTTCCCGCTCGGAAATAGTTTTCGTAGTTGTTGAAAGTGGAAAGAAGCGCATATTGCGCCGCGAAGTCAACGGTCGGCCACATTGCGCGATGTTCGCCGCGCGCCCTGAACCCGGCAGCCACCGCGTGCGTTTCCGCTGTCTGCACAAGCGGACTGATCTGCACGGCTTTTGCGGGGGCATCCTCCTCTAGCTTGGCCTCAGGTAGGCCAGGGATAGACGCTGGCTCGGTGACGATGGAAGCCGTATTCAACCCAGTAATCTGCGCGAGCCGCTCGCGCAGGACGTCAATCGATCCCTGTGCCTCAGCAACTCTGAGATGAGCTTGCGCCGTGGTCAGCCTAGCCTGATTCCGCTCCAGCGGGTTGTCAACTCCTTCGCGAATTCTTTGGTCCACTATATTTTCCATTCTCAGCGCATCCGCCTGCTCCTGCCGCAAGTGATCGATTAGAGATTCCCATTTACTAAGTTCGATATACGTCAAAACTGCGTCCTGCACGAGTTGGTTGCGCTGATCTTTAGACTGAATCGTGGTAGCCTGCCATTCAGCTTTCGCCGCCCGCGTAAACTCCCGCAGCCCCGGGCTGATTAATGAAGATTGCGCATTCACATTAAGAATCGAGGGAGCCGCATTTTCGAGGCTCAACGGGAATCCCCATGTCGCCCCAAGACCAGACCCGACGGCGAGTTGTGGCACAAATTGATCTCTGGTTTCAAGATAGGTGGCGAAGGCGCGTTGCTCGTCATCTTTGCCGGTGCCAACTACAGCACTGTGGCTGACCGCCAACTCAACTGCGCTCTTCAGCGAGATCGGTTCTGCCGAGACCAGGGCGGACAAGACTTGAACAAAAATAATGAAGAGAAGAATTGGAAAACGCACGCAGCGGAAACTAATGCTCATCGTTATGCCCCTCACGATTGTTGAGACTCGAAATCCGGCGCTGGAAAGTACTGACTCAGTTCAGACGATTGACGCGATCCAAGGCCTGGTGCGCAGGCAGGAAATCTCTGGCCAGCGATAACGCCGCGCGATATTCGTCGGCCGCAGCCTGCTTGTTTCCCTGTTGTTCGAGAACCGTTCCCAGCAAGTAATGAGCTTTGAACGCGGGTGCCTGTTCGACAGTGAATTGTGAGGAGAGATACTGTCGCAACAACCGGGCGGATTCTGGAACATTGCGTTTGGTTCGGATCAAGAGTTCAGCCGCATCTACAACCGCGCCAGTGGAATCCATCTGCGCGGCAGCAGCCTGCTGAATCGCGGACTCCATTTGGTCAAACCGGCCTACATGCCGGAAAAAAATTGCCAGATTCAACCACGAGTTGGCGCTGCCGTGACTGGACTCAATGGCTGCCCGGTACTCTTTCTCGGCAGAATTAAAATCTTTTTTCTTTTCCGCGAGGCGGCCATTTACCCAATGCGCCTTCGCTGGATCAAGGCTGGCAAGAGTCCGCGCCTGCGCCTCCGCTTTATCTCGTCCGCCGCCCACAATGCCCGGCGCTTCTAAATAAAACTCGGCCAAATCCGTGCGCGCATCTATATTTTTCGGATTCAGATGTACTGCCAATTCAAATTCCGATCTGACTTTCGTCGCCAACTCCGCCGCGGTCAAGAATCCAGACTTGTCCGCTTTTTCGCCATAGATCCGTCCCAGCCAGAGATGATAGCGGCTGTTATTCTGGTCGAGAGTAACTGCCTTCTGGCAAGCTGCGATACCGCGATCCCATTCCCCGAGAGTAAAGTAAGCCCGGCACAAAAGATTCTGCGCCTCAGCGTCATTTGGAGAAACACCAATTTCTTGTTGCAGGGTTGCGATGGCTTCGTCCACCCGTCCCTGGGCCAGCAAGGATGAAGGATTTTCGGCCGCGCTCGCCGCCGCGACCGACAACACCAATGCCAAAATTGCAACAGTAATAATGCTGAGGAATGAGACTCGGGAATTTTTGAATGACGCCATTCCTAATGAACCACCTTTACAACCAGCCCATTGCGCAGGGGCTTGGAATTAGTGGATGCGAGCGCGACGAGCGCTTTTTCAGGAATCCCGCTCGTAATTTCCACTTGCGTCAGGTTGGAAATTGAAGTTTCCACGTCCCGCCGCTGAAGTTCGTTATCCAATATCTGGTAGAGATACGGCTTGCTGTCATCCTGATGAATCGCTTCGCGCGGAACGGTCAGCGCATCTTTGTGCTCGGCAGTCACGATGCTGACTCCGACATTCACGTTAGGCAAGAGCTTTCTGTCGCCGTTGTTTACTACACATGTTGTTTCTCCGACATTGCGTGTGCCATGCAGTCTCAAAGTCGCCGGCACGGATGTCAGCGTACCGTTCCAAATGCGTCCCGGAAGCGCATCCCACGTAATCTCAATCGGCTGCCCGGGAGCCAGTCGGGCCACGTCAGGCTCGTCAACAAAAGCTCGGACCAACACTTTGGACAAGTCAGCTTCCTGCAAGATCAAATCGCCGGGATTCACGTATGCTCCCTGATGGACGGGAACGGAGTAAACAACCCCGTCAAACGGAGCTCGCACATTAAGCTGGCCGAGAAGATCCTGGGCCGCTGTGTAAGCACTTTGCGCCTGTCCAGTTTGCGCCTCGGCCCGCAAAATCTCCGGCCGGGAATAACGGTCCTTTTGCTTCTGTTCGAGCAACTTTAAATCCGCCTCGGCACGCTGCAACTGCTCTTCCGCCGCTTTCACTTCGCCTGGAGACGCGGCGTTATTCTGCTGCAAGCGCCGCAGAGCGTCGCGGTTTCGCAACGCTGCGTCCCGTTCGGTGCGCGCTTTTACCATTTCCGATTGAAGCGTTAATACTTCTTCCTGATTGCCGCCGCTGCGAATAGCGCTAGTTTCCGCGTCGGAGCTTCGCATCTCAGACAACGCCCGCGCTGCCTGCTCGCGCGCCTGAGCGTCATCCATCTGAACTAAAAGCTGACCCCGCTTAACCGAATCGCCTTCCTTGACTAATAATCTCTTGATCGTAGTGCCCATCGGGGCGTGTGCCTCGAAACTCTGCAGAGGCTCGATTTTCCCGTTAGTCGTGACCAGACTCCGTATAGTGCTGCGTTGCACAGTAGTGGCGATCACTGGCACCGGGTCGCCGCGGGACATAAACGAAGCCAGCAGAACTATCGCGGCTACTATCGCAACCGACCACAGGAGCCAGCGGCGACCAGCTGGATACCCGTTTTTGTTTTGCGAAGATGCCATTTAGAAATCTGTTCGCACAAATGTATCATTGCTACTGGCCAGGTTCTAAAGGCGGACTTAACCGATTAGATGCACGAAGATAGATAAAAATTCATCTTTCCGTCCGGAAACTTCTTCGTCCCGCTGGTTACAATGAAGCATGCCCAAGTCTCCACGCTACACGCCCGACCACGCCAAGTCAGGTCTCGACGCAGAGCTCCCGGAAATTGAATGTTGGCCTAACCAATTCCCTGGATATGAAATCGTAATCGAAGATCCGGAGTTCACCTCCGTCTGTCCCAAGACGGGTCTGCCCGATTTTGGCGTAATAACCATTCGTTACATGCCCGACAAGCGATGCCTGGAGCTAAAGTCACTTAAAGAATATCTTCACCGCTATCGCAATCTGGGAATTTTCCAGGAAAATATCGTAAACCGGGTTTTGGAAGACGTAGTGAAATGGTCGCGCCCCGTATGGGCCGAGATCAAAGGAAACTTCAGGCCGCGCGGTGGCATTTCAACCGTGGTCGTCGCACGCTGGCCCAGGTCAAAAGAGAAAATCAAAAGCTGAGAACCGAGAACTGG
>PNAR01000211.1:7638-8726 GCA_003169715.1 Acidobacteriaceae bacterium
CGCAGGGCATGCACCCTTCGAAGCAGTTAGTCCTTCATAACCATGTTATATTCCACGCCAAGTGCCTTCAGCCAAACTCTACCCTCGAACCGCGCTTGCCCTTTTAACCGCACTGAACCTACTGAACTACATTGACCGATCGGTTTTATTCGCCGTTCAGCCGCTCGTGCAAACCGAATTTCACCTTACCAAGACTCAGCTCGGATACCTCACCAGCGCCTTTCTTGCTTTCTACATGGTCGCCGCTCCATTCGCGGGGCCGCTCGCAGATCGTTATTCGCGCAAGCTAATCATCGTGTTGGGCGCATTTTTCTGGAGTGGACTGACTCTGCTTACCGCAGTCACGCATACTTATTGGGAATTATTACTTCGTCACACGCTAGTCGGAATCGGAGAGGCTACGTTTGTGACCATCGCTCCATCACTTGTCGCCGACCTTTTCCCGGAAAATGTACGAGGCCGCATCTTCGGAATTTTTTATCTCGCAATTCCGGTAGGTACAGCAGCCGGCTATATTTTGGGAGGCAAGCTCGGGCCGAGCCTTGGGTGGCGGTATCCATTCTACGTCGCAGCATTGCCGGGCTTCCTGCTTGCCATTGCTTTGCTATTTATTCCCGAACCTCCACGCGGCCAGTACGACACTCAGAAAGAAACACCGCAACGAGGAACGTTGAGGGGATTGGCGCGCAATCCTGCGTTCTTGACCGTCACCCTCGGCATGGCCGCTGGGACGTTCTCGCTCGGCGGAATTCAAGTCTGGATGCCAACTTTTCTTTCCAGCGCACGCGGCTACAGCCTGGAAGCCGCCAATCTGATGTTTGGAAAAATCGTAGTGGTCGCGGGTATTCTGGCTTCTCTAGCCGGGGGATGGATCGGGGATTGGCTGCTCCCCCGCATGAAAAGTTCGTACTATTTCGTTTCCGCCGTCAGCATGGGCGTCGGCGTGCCGGTGATGATCGTCGGCCTGTTCAGCCAGGGACGATTCATGATGCCCGCCATTGCCGTGGCAGCATTCCTGCTTCTGCTAAACACGTCGCCGCTCAACACTGCGCTCGTCAATTCCGTCGGTGCGCATATTCGTGCTACTG
>PNAR01000382.1 GCA_003169715.1 Acidobacteriaceae bacterium
CACTTTTATCTTACGCCATTTGCCATCGTGACCAGGTTTGTTTGGACGGTATCCAAGCACATATTGGTTGCGTAGCTCAATCCCGATTTTTGTAGCGACGTCCGCGAGGTCGTTGGGATTATCAATCGTAAAGGCACGTCCTCCGGTCAACTCAGCAATATCACTTAGCAGCACCGGACCCAGGCGCTCTTCCTCGGAGGCGAAATAGTGATCATATATCCCGATCGCATAAATCAATAAATCAGACTCTTTTACCAGCGATTTAATTTCCCCTTCCGTGTAACGGCTGTGATTGTCCCCGCCATCCGAGATGATCAGGAGAGCCTTTTTCGGGTACTTTGCCTGCCGCATTTTACTGACGCCGAGGTAAATCGCATCCAAAAGTGCGGTTCGTCCTTTCGGAACCGTAAAAACCAGTTTGCCCTGGATATCTTCGACCGATTGTGTGAAGTCTGAGATTTCCTGCGGCTGGTCCGCGAAGGTGATCATGAAGAATTCGTCCTGCGGATTCGCGGTCTTGAAGAATTCGGAAACAGCTTCCTTCGCGCGGTCAATCTTGCTACTCATGCTGCCGCTCATGTCGAATATCACGCCGATCGAGACTGGCGCATCTTCGCTCGAGAAATTCTTGATTTGCTGCTGGTCTTTGCCTTCGAACAACTCGAAATTGTCTTTGTCTAGACCGGTGACCAGGCGGTTCATGGGATCGGTGATAGTGACCGGCACCAAGACTAAATCCACATCCACCTTCATTGGACGAGCGTGAGGCGATGCTGGATCGCTCTCGGCCGGCTTGGGAGCCGCGGTTTCGACCCTGGGCTGGATATGAACATCATCAATGTCGCCTTCATTCTGGCCTAACAGAGACGTAGGAACCATGCAAATCAGTACAGCAATAATTGCGACAGCAATCCCTAGAAACGGACTCGGTTCCAAACACAATATAGGATTTATCTGATTCCGTACCGATGGAGGGCGAACAAATCGAAACTCAGTGAGCGGGTGAGGGAAACCCGGCCCATTATGGAGGGCCATAAAAAACCTCAACACTTAAGCCGATCCTAACATAGCTTAATACTCTCGGTGCATGCTTTCTGCAAAAACCAAAAACATAGATGAAAGGGACTGCGCAAAAGTTTGCTTAGTTCTTAATTCCACCCTCCGATTGAATCAGCTATTTCCTAGATAGTTTGTCAAATCTAGGTCAATTCGGGTAGTGGGGTCAGTTTGCCTCGGTAGCAGAAAAACAATCAACCACGGAGGACACGAAGGGTCACAAAGGCCAGTTTCGACGGTTTCCTTCGTGTAACTTCGTGTCCTTGGTGGTTGATTGGTTTCGCAACTACCTCAATTCGAGAAGACCATGTGATTGTTATCTTGAGACAGAAGAAATCACCCGGCTCAACGCGCTGAAGCCCGTCTCTTGTACAATCTCTTTTTCCTCATATGGCTCATATCGCTCCCTTCCGCGCTCTTCGTTACGACCCGGCCCGGGTTTCGCTTTCCCAGGTCGCAACCCAGCCGTACGACAAAATCACTCCTCTGATGCAGGAGACTTACTACGCGGCCAGTCCCTACAATCTGGTTCGCATTATCCTTGGCCAGAAAAATGCGACTGACAATGACCGGGAAAACCCTTATACCCGTGCCGCAGGCTTCTTTCACGACTGGCGGCGGCAGGGGATTTTTCTCCAGGACTCACAGCCTTCCCTTTATCTCTATACGGAGCGTTTCACCGTCCCTGGAAGCAAGACCGAAATGGAACGGCGTGGTTTTATTGGATTAGGAAGGATTGAAGATTACTCCGCCAGCATTGTTTTTCGGCATGAGCAGACATTAGCTAAACCCAAAGCGGACCGTCTCGATCTGCTCCGAGCCACTCGATCACATTTTGGACAGATTTTTATGCTCTATACCGATCCGGCGGGCGAGATCGAGAATCTGTTGGTCTCCGCGAATGCTCCTGACATGGAGATGCGCGATGAATACGGCGTTCTCCATCAGGTCTGGAAGATTTCCGATCCCACGCTGGTTGATCTCGTTCGCGGCAAGATGCGGGACAAAAAGCTAATCATCGCCGATGGACATCACCGTTATGAAACAGCGCTGAATTACCGCAATGAGCGTCGCGCAGCGGGGTCATCTTCCGCTCCTGGAGCCCCTCGCCAATACTCCTCTGAGGATTCCCTGGTTCGATCGGCAGGCCCCGAGCTTCCGCCTCACGATCTTGCCATGATGACCTTCGTTAATATGGACAGTCCGGGCCTTCTAATTCTGCCCACGCACCGGGTCGTTCATAGTTTGGGATCTTTTTCCGCTGACACGTTTAGAGATCGCGCGCGAGCGTATTTCAGTGTGGAAGAAGTTGATCCTTCGCTTGACGGCGCACGGGCCAACGCCATTTTGCGTGAAGCGGGGCAGAGTGGAACCGCCCTCCTCGCGGTTACCAGGAACCACGCGTTCCTATTGGATACACCCGGCTCCGTTGGCTCCGGCATTTTTGCGGGTTTGTCTTTGCGTCAGCAGTCCCTTGACGTGGTCCAGTTGCACAAATGCGTGCTTGAAGGTGTTCTCGGAATTTCGGAAGACGCCATCCGCGACCAGCACAACGTTCGCTATATCCGTGACGCCGGCGAGGCTTTGGCTCAAGTTCGTGACGGCGCGGCGAACGTCGCGTTTCTGATGAATCCAGTGCGTATGCAACAAGTGCGAGACATTGCTTTTGCGAGTGAAGTGCTGCCACAGAAATCCACCGACTTTTATCCTAAGCTTTTAAGCGGGCTCACTATTTATGCTCTCGAATGAGTGGGCGATTTGCCCACCGATTACAACTACAGATTGCCCGCCAGAGTCCGGCCTGAGGAGAGAGCCCCGCTACGCTGCCTATTTTTAGAACCCAGGCTCGGGATTCGAGTCGGCGACACGAAGTGGCCGTGTTCGCCTTATTACTCGGCACCGTTACATTCAGCATAATTTCCTTTAATCTCCTGCTTTCGGGTGCGCCCCCCGCGGAGAATCACATCGCTGTTTTCTCGAACGTGGCTACCTATTCGTTACCGGTAGTGGCAATCGGCGGTGGGGACTATGTCGGCCTGCTCGAAGCTCTTGAACCACTCGGGCCGGTCACGGCTAACGGCGATCCAAAACATTGGAAGCTGCGTTACAACCACATTGAACTCGGATTCACGGTAGGCAAATCCCGCGTTCAGATGAAGGGTGGCGACTTCGATCTGGGCGCACCCTTCGTCATGCAAAATGGCCGGGGCCTGGCTCCGATTTCCACCCTCGGTCCACTGTTGTCTCGCGTCTTGGGTGGCCCCGTGACCTTCAGTCCAGCTTCGCGGCGAATCTTTATCGGTAACGTCGCCATTCACTTCACCGCTCAGGTAGTAGGCGCCGCTCCTCCAAGCTTGGTCATCAGCTTCTCGGGGCCAGTCAATCCCATGATTGCCACAGACGCCGGAACCTTGCGCATGACGTTCACGCATGAGCCGATTGTCGCTTCCGGAACCCAAACGCTCACTTTTAACAATAAAATCATCACGTCAGCGGCCTATCAGGATGGCAACGGCAGCGCGGCAATAACGGTGACAGCCGGCGCCCCGCTCTTTGCCAATTTCAGCGGCGATCACAAGACAATCACCATCACCCCCGCGCCGCCGGTAAGCACTCAAGCTCAAGGAACGCTCATGCACGGGGCCACGGCAGGCGCTTCGGCTTTGGCAGCGCCCGTCAATCCCGCCCAACCGCAGTACTTCGCAGTTATTGACGCAGGTCACGGCGGGGCAGACCGTGGTGCGGCTCTAAGCCCGCAAATTGTTGAAAAAGACGTTACCCTTGCGTTTGCGCGGCAGTTGCAGCACGAGGTCGAAGCGCGCGGTCTCACCGCGCTCCTTGTTCGGAATGATGACAGCGATATAAGCCTCGACCAGCGGGCGGGCATGGCCAATGCCGCACACGCGTCCATCTACATCTGCATCCATGTAACGTCACAAGGAACCGGCGTCAATTTTTACACCGCTCTGCTGCCTGCCCCCAATCCAGCCCACGGATCTTTCTTGGATTGGGATACAGCCCAAGCGTCGTCGCTTACCCGGAGCCAGGCCTTCACGGCTATAGTCGCGAACTCGTTCGGAAACTCTAAAATCCCGGTGCGGACGTTGAGTGCGCCACTGCGCCCGTTAAACAACATCACGACAGCGGCGATAGCGATTGAAGTCGCTCCCCCTGCGGGTGGAGCAACCGGGCTTGAGTCTTCCGAATACCAGCAACTCATCGCTTCCACAATCGCGACTGGTCTCGCGGCAGTACACGAGGAGACGGGGAGTAGTCCCTGATTCGAGAAGAAATGATTTGGAGAAAATGATTTAGGAAATATGATTCGCCAAGACATAATTCCGCGTAATCTGCTGTTCTCAGTCGCAGCCATGATTGCGATTGCGATGGCCATGGGCGTCTATGCGTGGCATGTGCGGGTCCGCGTCGTGAACGTTACCTTAGGCTCGGCGTCGAGCGCCCACGTCGCGCCGCCTGCAATTGGCGCCACTGAGCAGGTGACGCTGTATGTCGCACACGATGATCCTGGCATCTTGAAAGCGCAAGGTATTCGTATCCCTCTGCCCGCTGGAAGGCAGGAGCGAGCCGAAGCGTTACTTCGTAATCTGATCGCGCTTTACGATTCCAACCGCTCACCTCATCCATTGGGTCCAGGATCTGACTTGCGCAGCGTTTATCTTGTTGATCCTGATCTCGTAGTTATTGACCTTAATGGTGCATTCGCGACCGGGCATCCCTCTGGGGTCCTTCTGGAAGAACTCACGGTAGCATCGTTGGTGGAATCACTATCGGCAAATGTTCCGGGGATCGGGCGGGTAAAGATTCTGGTTGATGGAAAGACACAGGACACATTGGCTGGACACGCTGATTTGGCGGATTTCTATGACGTGGCAGCGGTCCACCAACTGGCACAACAGTTGGAGGGCGGGCAATAGGAGTAAATCGGCGTGCAGGCGTATCTCGCGTGCAGCGTAGTTGCTCTTGTTTAGCGCGTTTCCGCTACACGCGAGATCCCTCGCAAGCTCGGGATGACGCCTCAGAT
>PNAR01000494.1 GCA_003169715.1 Acidobacteriaceae bacterium
GTGAAGCGGCAGCCCTCCGCATAAACGACCTTGGCTCGTGTGCCAACGCGGTCTTGAATTCCTTGCAGGATGGTGACGCCATGTGCAGGCTTGCGGCTGTAGCCGCCGAGATGCAATCCATCGGCGTTTGGTCCAATCACCGCGATTGTTTTGAGCTTGCTCCGATTGTTCAAATCGAGCGGCAGAAGATTCTTGTCGTTTTTGAGAAGTACAACGGTCTCCTGCGCGGCCTTCAGCGCCAGCGCGCGATGATCGGCGCTGTTCGTAGTTTTTTCCGCATAGTCCGGATCAACGAGGGAATTATCAAAGAGTCCGAGTCTGAACTTAGTCGCTAAAACCCGACTCACTGCCCGATCAAGCTCGCTCTGCGGAACGATCCCTTGTTTGACCTGGTAGAGCAACGTGCGGTACACGGAGCCATCCGAAAGGTCGTAATCCACCCCGGCGGCAATTGCGAGACGCGCCGCATCGGATTTGTTTGCAGCCACATGATGCGTCTGTATCAGCATCTGCAATCCATCGCCATCGGAGGTAACGTATCCGCGGAATCCCCACTCCTGCCGCAGCACTTTATCGAGCAGCCAGTGATTGATGTGCGAAGGGATGCCATCAATTTCATTGTAGGAAGCCATCACGCTTCCGACATGCGCTTCCTGCACGGCCGCCTGAAAGGGAACCAGAAAGTTTTCGCGAATAATACGTTCAGAATAATTTCCCGGCGCCGTATTCGTTCCGCCCTCGGGCTGGCCATGTACCGCGAAATGCTTCATTGTCGCCACCACATGATGGCGGTCAATGTCGAACGTGTCTCCTTGAAGTCCGGTGATCGCGGCTACGGCCATTCGCGAAACCAAATACGGATCTTCTCCGTAAGTCTCCTCGGTGCGGCCCCATCGCGGATCGCGCGCGATATCCAGCACTGGCGTGAAGACCTGGCCAGCACCCGCTGACCCAGCTTCGTCGCCCGCTGCCGTAAAAACTTGCTTCACCAATTGCGGGTCCCATGTGCTCGCCAAGCCGATTGCCTGCGGAAAGCTCGTGCTTCCATCCTCCATGAAACCATGCAGCGCTTCGCCCATGAACAACTCTGGAATACCCAGCCGGGTCTTCTCGCGAAGATATCGTTGAACTCCATTGCGTAGAATCGCTGCATTTTTGGCCGGAAATGGCTGGTCTGGGTTCCCCCATTGCGCGAGTGTCGCGCGCGCACTTTCATCAGTGAAGGTCCCCGTGGGATCAATGACGGATATGTTCCGCTCCCTGCCCCCGCAGATCTGCTCGACTTTCTCTTCGAGGGTCATGCGCGAAAGCAAGTCAGCGACTCGGTCTTCAATTGCGAGCTTCGGATTGCGGTAGGGGAGTGTGTTGCGTGGTTCGGTTTTTTCCTGCGTCAACGCAGTCGCACCAAAAACTACAAGACACGTGAGCAGCAGCAAAAGACTTTGGCGGATTTTCATTTCGAGGATGGACCTGCCTCCTTCGTTTTTCGGAAAGCTAGTGGCGTGAAGTACGAAAGTATAGACGCTATGGTTCCGTTCAGGTGAGAAATAAGAGATGGGCGGCAGTGTAAGTCGCGATAAAAAGTTCCTTCCTACCAGCAGATCCCTTCATAGGCCGCCGCGCTCTTCGGCCGCCGCATGGCATCGAGATTGATGAGATCAATGACGATCTGGCCGCCGCGCAAGAAAGCGGAGAGTTGAGGCTGATCCGCTGATCTGGTGCCGATAATCACCACTTCCGCATCCTTGATCACGGTTTCGAGATCACTGCTCAGCAGTGAACCAATATGTGGAATCACTTCCTCGATATATTGCCGGTTCGATCCAGTTAACCGGCCGAGCGAAACGTCCGGGTCCCAAATAGAAATGTGGCAACCTTCCCCGATCAGGCGCTTGATCAACTGCACCTGCGGACTCTCTCTCAGATCATCGGTTCCGGCCTTAAAGCTCAGCCCGAGCAGACAAATTTTCTTTTTCTTCGTGCGTAACACGGCTTCAATGGCCCGATCAATGTGCTCAGCATTGCTTGGAATCAACGCCTGAAGCACCGGTAATTCCAGGTCAAGTTCTTTCGCTTTATAAGTAATGGCGCGCAAGTCCTTCGGCAAACACGATCCACCGAATGCAAACCCGGGCGACAAATAAGCCGGAGAAATATTCAGTTTCGTGTCAGAAGTAAAAATCTGGGTCACCGCTTGAGTATCCACGCCCAAGTGCTTGCAGAGAGTTCCAATCTCATTGGCGAAGCCAACTTTCACCGCATGAAATAAGTTGGAAACATATTTCACCATTTCCGCGACCGCGATGGTCGTTTCGTACCTTGTCCCCGGAATGTCTCTGTATAGCTCCCGAACCGATGTTAGATCCTGCGGAGATCGCGATCCAAGAATCGTGTATGGCGGTTGAAGAAAGTCGGACACCGCACTTCCTTCGCGCATGAATTCCGGATTGTAAATCACGTTGAAATTTACTCCCGCTTTTTTTCCGCTCGCGCTTTCGAGGATGGGAATTACCACCGACTCTGTCGTCCCGGGCAAAACAGTGCTGCGCAAGACGACGGTGTGCGGCGCATTCTTCTCGCGCAAGGCAGCGCCTATCTCTCTCGATACGTGTTCAATGTGGCTTAAGTCGAGCTTGCCGCTCCGAAGGCTGGGCGTGCCCACGCATATGAATGAAATATCGGTTTGCAAAATCGCATCTTTTGCATCGGTAGTCGCAAGCAGCCTTCCCGCTGCGTGGGCT
>PNAR01000344.1 GCA_003169715.1 Acidobacteriaceae bacterium
CAGGAAATTAGCCCTCCCAGCATAATTCCGCTTCAGTTCTAATACAGCCTTGTCCGAAGATGCGTACATAGTTCGGAGAGAGTCATCAGTTGAGTGAAACCAGTTGCAGCTCGCGAAAGAAAAGTAAAAGCGTTTGAGTACTGGTCTTACAGATATTTTCTCTTGACGTGATCGCGATTATCTTGACGCCGAGGCGAACTCGACGTTGCACTCCACTTCGGCTGCATTGCTCATACGCGCGTTGGTGAACGGTTGCAACGCGAAGAGTAATTCGTCGAGAATTACGGTAAGTGAGTTTGGGTTCTCGTCCAGGATTCTCTTAATGCTCTCACGGTCTACGTAGAGCTCTCCCAATTGCCGTGCTCCACTGGTGTCCGGATCATTCTTCGTTGCTGGTTTCTGACGCATTGAAAACGGCTGCGCCCGTTCGAATGGATAACTTAGGCTGTTGGTTCTTATCCAATGAACGACCAGTTCAAGAGCATGAGATGGGCAGCACACTTCCTGGACTCCGCTCATCCATGCGACGCGGTCGTTCCATTCCAGGATTCTCAGCTTGTCCTCCCATCGGTTCTCAGCGATCAGGAACCAGTCTGGTTTTGTTTTTTCACGGCCACAGATCGTGCACACGTGGATCATGAAGTTGTGCAAGACCCACCTCCAGCCGTAACGGCAGTTCTCGTGGACAGCTCGTGAACGGATTCAACCTTCTGTTGCATTCTTGGCTTCAGTGGAGAAACGATTATTCCCTGTTCCCTGGCAGAGGTTAATGTGAAGAAGGGGGCGCAATCGTCGCACAGCCAAAAATATTCCATACGCGGCACCGTCCGGTGTTTTCGCACTGCCATGGAGCGCACTTGCACAGGTTGTTCCACGTGGAACAGTTTCCCCCCCCGCATACTTCGGAAGAGGTTTAGGCAGGCAATGTTTGCGCATTTATGAAGCATGGAATTTCGAACTCGACTGTTGCAGCGAAGGTGTGTGCACGCCGATGGCCGAACCGACAGCCGGACTGGCACCGGCAGACCCAGCAGAACCTCAGGAAATTAGAAAGCGACAGCTAAAGGAGGTTACGAATTCCTGTCGCACTGCCGATTGCCAGTCAGTGTGCCGAGAACTCGTCAATTTCGGTATAGCGTTGAAAATGGAATATTTCGGTGCTTCGAATCAGTGAATCACGGCTCCGGTGACAGCGACCGCGATTCCGACTACTCCGAGGATGATTCCCAGATGCCAAAATACACGCCTTCCGGAAAGCAGAGTGATGGAAGTGATCACAAGGGCAATTTCCAGGAAGACCTCCGCGAGATCGTAACGGTCTCCGCGCCTTCGCTCATGCGAGGTTTCCCGCTCTAATTTGTGCGCCTCGGCATCGAGATCTTTCTGTTCGCCACTGTAACGTGCCGCCTCGGCCGAATATTTGTCCCGAAGCTTGGCAGTCTGAGCTTCATCCTTGGTCGCAACTACCGACGCAATATCGGCGAATAGCTCATCGGTGTGCCGCCTGATATTTTTTGCCTGATAGAACGCCCACTGATCGCTGACTTTGTTTTGCAGCACAACTTCCTCGGTATGGGCGCGATGACCCAGTAGCGCGACCGTCGCAACGACGACGGCTAGAATTGCCATAGTGAGCGAAATTGGCGCGAGGCTTGGATCGTGTCGCGCATGCTCGGCGTGTTCCTGGAGTTCGTGAACTTCCTCGGATTCCATAGCGCCCTCGAAATCAAATTGAAATTACCGATACGATACGGATTCAGATCACTTCTGGCAACTTGTTCGTCAGATCTAGAGTTAAACCCCACACTCTGCCTTGTTGTTGTGTCTCTGCCCTTCAAGCCGTAACAAAAGTTTGCTATTGTCGTCAGTCAGCAGTACAAAGGATTTTCCAGAAATCACTCTGGACAAACATATGCTAAAGAAAAGCTGCCTGGCTATATTCTCACTGATTTTATTGATACTAACCCCCGCCCTTCACGCCCAATGGGTTCCCGCGAACCCGGTAACGGCGGTGCAGCAGCAGGCCGACGGCGTGGTCTTCACCATGCAACAGGGAACATTGAAGCTACAGATTTGCAACGACTCGATTATTCACGTGCTTTATTCTGCGACGTCCTCTTTTCCGGATCGGCCCAACTACGTAATTACAAAGACAAGCTGGCCCCAGGCGAAATGGACCATGCAGGCCACGGACGCTGATGTCACGATCACAACCCCGCAGCTCAAAGTTGTCGTTGAGCGCAAAGACGGCTCCATTATTTACCGTGATTCTCAAGGCAAGCAACTGGTTCAGGAAGGTTCCCGAAAGCTGACTCCTGTCAAAGTAAATGGCGAGGACACTTATCGCGCCGAATCTTTTATTAACATCTACGGTTCTCGCGAAGGTTTGTACGGCCTCGGCCAGCATCAGGCCGGAGTCTGGAATTACCGCGGTGAGTCGGTGGACATTTCTCAAGACAACACGAATATCGCCGTCCCTTTTCTGGTATCGAGCAACGGCTACGGAATCTATTGGAACAACGACTCGCGCAGCAGATTTAATAATCGCTTTGCGAACTACATGTACATCAGTTCCGAAGTTGCCGATGTCATTGACTACTACTTTCTCTATGGTCCTGATCTCGACAAAGTGATTGCCAGCTATCGCGAACTGACCGGACAAGCGCCCATGTTCGGGAAGTGGGCCTATGGGTTCTGGCAATGCAAGAACCGTTATAAATCTCAAGAAGAAATACTCGGAGTCGCGCAGAAGTACCGCGATCTGCACATTCCAGTGGATGACATCGTTCAGGACTGGTTCTGGTGGAACCGCAAAGGTGAGTTCGTCTTTAACAAGAATTATCCCGATCCAAAGGCGATGGTAGACCAGCTTCATAAATTGAACTTCCATCTGATGATCTCCATCTGGCCATTCTTTGAACCAGGCTCGACCAATTACGACTACATGGATAAGCAAGGTTGGTTCGTAGACAAATTCAAATTTGCCAAGCCGCCGTATCACACCTCGGGGATGGCCGTGTATGACGCGACCAATCCTGACGCGAGAAAGTTTTACTGGGACCAGGTGAACAAAGGGTTGTTCAGCCTCGGTATTGACGCCTGGTGGATGGACACGACTGAGCCAGAAACCGAGGGCCAGGAAGAAAACATCCTGCTGGATCACAAACTAGCTGCTGGCAGCGGCAATCGGTATGTGAATATCTATCCTCTTTTAGATACGCAGGGCATTTATCAGGGGCAGCGCAGTGTAACTGACAAGAAACGGGTATTCATTTTGTCCCGGTCCGCATTCGCGGGTTCGCAAAGGAACGCCGTCACCGCATGGTCGGGCGATATCAATTCCGATTTCTTCAGCTTCAGGCGCCAGATTCCCGCGGGCCTGAACTTTGCGCTTTCCGGGATTCCTTACTGGACAACCGACATTGGTGGATTCGTCTTTGGAGACCCCGACGATCCGGCGTACCGCGAACTTTTTGTCCGATGGTTTCAGTACGGAACCTTTAATCCCGTCTTGCGGGTTCATGGAACGCGCAAGACTGATCAAAACGAATTGTGGTCATACGGTCCAGAGGCGCAGAAGACTTTGGTGAAGTTCGACCGGCTGCGTTATCGCCTGTTGCCTTATATTTATTCGCTGGCCTGGAAGACGACCAGCGATAGTTACACGCCGATGCGGCCATTAGTGATGGATTTCCGCACCGACGTGCGTGCTCAAAATGTAGGCGATCAGTTTATGTTCGGTCCGGCATTCTTGGTAAGTCCGGTTACGGAGCCGGCCGCGACCAGCAGAAGCGTTTATTTGCCACAGGCGAAATGGTACGACTTTTGGTCGGGCTCATCGGTGAATGGCGGACTTGCGATTGACGCGCCCGCTCCGCTGGACCGGCTTCCGCTCTACGTTCGAGCCGGTTCGATTGTGCCGTTCGGCCCGGATGAGGAGTGGTCAACGGAGAAGCCGGCCGATCCTATTGAACTCCGAATCTATCGCGGCGCTGACGGCGACTTCAACCTGTACGAAGACGAAAATGACACCTACGACTACGAGAAGGGAATTTACGCGACCATCGCCATGCACTGGGATGACGCGAAACAAGCACTGACCATCGGCGACAGGACGGGCGAATTTCCCGGCATGCTCCAAACCCGAACTTTCCGAATCGTTTTTGTTTCAGAGAATCGTGGGGTCGGGGTTGAGCCGACCGAAAATGCGGACAAAGTGGTTACGTATTCCGGCAAGGCCATCAGTGTTACACGCTAGCGGTTGCGCAATATCGCCTTTAGCCTGCGCGCTGTGCCAATGGGATTTCTAAGATGAATAGATTCTTGATCATTTCTTTTATGCTTGCGGGTTCGGTCTTCGGGCAGACTTCTGGCAGTATGACCATCGCGAAACCGTCCGCGCCGGATTACTCAGGCATGTACGCCTTCCTTCAGGAAGGCGAATTCGTGCAACTCACGGTCGAAGACAATGGAACAGTCAGTGGTTTGGTATCCCGCTACAGCGATGCAGGCGGCGATCATACGGCGTTCGTTGAACATTTCTTCAAACAAGGCAAATTAGAAGGGAACGATCTTTCTTTCACAACTAAAATCGCTCAAAGTATTTCCTACGAGTTCAAGGGAACTGTCGAGCGCGGTGAAGGCAAAACAGCACAAGACGAGGCCTACTACGTGTTAAAGGGGACTCTCACGCAAAATAAAATCGGGAGCGACAAAAAGAGCACATCCGAATCGCAGCAAGTCGAATTCAAATCGTTTCCGCGAGACGCGACTACCGATGCGCCCAAGTGAGCCGCACTGGGAATTTCGCGAAAACGCCGCCTATCCCCAACACTCATCAGGCATTAGAATGAAGTGGTCGTCACTAAAAAAACCTTATGATTCATTTTCCGGTACCTGAGGCTCTCACCTTTGATGATGTGTTGCTGCTACCGGCACGTTCTGACGTGGTTCCTGCTCTCGCCAATACCCAAACTCAGCTCACCCGCAATATCCGCCTGAATATTCCAATCGTGAGTGCCGCAATGGATACGGTCACTGAATCGCATATGGCCATTGCTCTGGCTCAGCAAGGCGGACTGGGAATCATCCACAGGAACTTGACCATTGAGCAGCAAGCCAACGAAGTGGACAAAGTAAAGCGCTCTGAGAGCGGCATGATTGTTGATCCGGTAACGATGTCTCCGGACGACAAAGTTTCCGACGCACTGGAAGTCATGCGCAAATACAAGATTTCCGGAGTGCCAATTACTAAGAATAAAAAGCTGGTGGGCATTCTCACCAATCGCGATCTTCGTTTCGAAACGCGTTTTGACATCCCCATCAGCCGCGTAATGACGAAAGAAAATTTAATTACGGTGGCGGTTGGCACGACACTGGAAGAGGCGGAAAAAATTCTGCACGAGCACCGTGTCGAGAAATTGCTGGTCGTAGATGACAACTACAATTTGAAGGGATTGATCACCGTCAAGGATATTCAGAAGAAATTGAAGTATCCAAATGCGGCAAAAGATTCCCACGGCCGTTTGCGTGTCGGCGCCGCAATCGGTGCGACCGGGGATTTCCTGGAGCGAGCTCAGGAATTGGCCGCCACCAAAGCCGATCTGCTGGCAATTGACAGTGCCCACGGCCACTCCAGCCGCGTTCTGGAGGCTATCCGCGCGATAAAAGCGAAGCTGCCGGAAGTGGATTTAATTGCCGGCAACGTCGCCACCTTCGATGGTGCGTGCGAACTGGCGAAGGCAGGCGCTGACGGCATTAAAGTTGGCATAGGCCCTGGTTCGATCTGTACCACCCGAGTTGTCACTGGGGCCGGTGTGCCACAGATTACGGCTATCGCCGAAGCTCACCGCGCAACCAAAGACGCGAACGTTCCAATCATTGCCGACGGCGGCATCAAGTTTTCCGGCGACATTACCAAAGCGCTGGCTGCGGGAGCGAGCGCAGTGATGATCGGCTCGATGTTCGCGGGAACCGATGAAAGCCCGGGCGAATTAATCCTTTATCAAGGACGCACCTTCAAATCCTACCGTGGTATGGGATCTCTGGGCGCAATGGCTGCCGGGTCCAGCGAACGTTATTTTCAGAACGTCGAAGGAGAAGCATCGGCCGCCATTTCCGGCACTGGCGAGGAGGCTAATCGCATGCCGAAGCTAGTCCCTGAAGGCGTCGAGGGCCGCGTTCCCTATCGCGGGTCAGTCTCAATGATTGTTCATCAGATGGTGGGCGGCCTGAAATCGGGTATGGGATATTGCGGATGCTCCACCATCGCTGAGTTGCTGCAAAAAACGCGTTTCGTTCGCATCAGCGTGGCAGGCCTCCGCGAGAGTCATGTGCACGATGTCATGATCACACGCGAGGCTCCCAACTACGCGGCGGAATAAGACCAGCCATTGAAGCAAGCGACCCGGCAAATTTGGAAGGCGTGGATCCCGGCCATCATCTGGCTGTGCTTGATCACGATTGAATCCACCGACTATCTTTCTTCCGGCCATACAAGCCGCTTTCTATATCCGGTGCTGCACTTTTTACTGGGTCTGGATTTAGTCCGCTTCGAAGTATGGCATCACTACATTCGTAAGACCGGTCATTTTGTAGGATATTTCACACTAAGCTGTCTGTTGTTTCGGGCATGGAAAGCCAGCCTTCCCGTCGTCACGGCAAGACGGTGGGTTCTGCGGTGGGCAAATGTTTCGCTCCTTATGACGGTTCTAGTTGCAAGCCTCGATGAGTGGCATCAGACATTCATTCCTTCACGAACCGGCACAGTCCACGACGCGATGCTCGATAGTGTTGCGGCACTGACAGCGCAGGTTGTGATTTTTCTATTCTTGAAAGGGAAGGCTGCACGGAGCGATTCGTGATTCCTAAAAGCAGACGTTGCAAGCAACGTCTCTACCGAAGGTTTTTTGTTGAACGGCTTAATACATCGCGTCGTACTTGGTAACGACCCAATCGCCGGCGCTTTTGTCCATGGTTACGGAAAGCAGTTCTTCATACGCGCCCTTTCGCGACGAGTCGTCAAACCTCTTGGCGCGATATTGCAATATTCGGAGAGGAGGCTGATCTTCCCAATCCACAAGCGTCCAGGAAATCAGCGGATGTTGCGCCTCCGACTGGCAAATGAAGTTTGCATATTTTCTTCGGTAATCCTTTTCCATATCCGCCAATTGCGATTGGCAGTTGCCATCCCGCATTGTGCGCAGATATTTCGCGGCGACGTGCTCCGAGGTGCGATTACGCAGCGGATTAAGAGAAATTGAGTTCGGAACTCCCGAAAGCGGATCGCGCTCTTCCGAACGAGAAAGCACGGGGCCTTGTCCGTTCAGATGGAGCAAATACCCAAAGAAAATGAGCAACAACAGCGCGCCCGCACCTGCGGCAATGGCAACCTGTTTGCGGGAATCGTCCATATTTCAATTAGTGTATAGCTCCGGCTGCGTCACGCGGATTACGCTGGTAAAAGAGAATCCGCCCCAGGTACAAGCACCGACGACGCATCGAGTCAGTGGCTGGAAGAGGGTGAGGAACTTGAATGCTGCGAAACGAGGCCTATTGCGAAGCCTCCCGCCGCTCCGGCCAGTATCCCAAGTAATGCGAGAATTAGGATGTTTTCAACGAGTTTTGATTTGCCATGTCTTGCCACTGTTACGTACCTATTCCTATGAAATGAAACTAAATAGACAAGGTGCCTGAGTCAAGTTACTGAATGATATTCTACAAAAAAAGGTAAATTTAGAATGGTAAGTTTCAAAGTCCATACAGTGGTTCCTGTATTTAGCGGCGGAGCAACCGTGTGTTTTGGCGTTTTTTGCTGTGCGATTGCTGTTGAAAATGTGATATTTGCAGAATTCAGCGGCGCTGCCCTAAAGTCTGTGCATAATTTGCTCAAGTTCCTGGGCAATGTCCCCCGGCGTTTGACCGCGCGGGAATTGAACAGGAGAGCCGACTGTTACCCGAATCGTGCCCGGACTGGCGAATTTCTTTCCAGATTGCGCGACCGCAAACAATCCATGAATACGGATGGGCACGATAGGAATCCCAAGATTAATCGCTAATAATCCAATCCCCGAGCGAAAGGGGCGGAGCTTGCCGTCCACCGTGTGTCCTCCCTCGGGGAAAACCAAAATATTGTATCCACGATCGGCGGATTCCCCCGCATAGGCAAAGCTCTCCCGAAATCCGGCTTGGCGAGGCAAGGGGAACAGGTTCAGCAGAGAGACAGCGAGGTGCCATTTCAGACGATCGTAAATTCTGGGGAAGGCGCCGCGGCCGGGCGGAGGAGTTCGCAACGCTTCCAATTCTTCTCCGGCGGTCGCGATGGCCAGCCGGTTTCCCAAATGCGCGGGGAGCGCCGCAATCACAAATCCCAAATCAACGTCGGTGATGTGATTGGAAATGACGAGCACGGGGCCATGCGCGCCAGCCAATTTTTCCGCGCCGATGATTTGCGGACGGGCCAACAGAAAAACCGCTGGCCGCAAAAGAAAATACTGTGCGGCCAGCCGTATCCAGGTGGCTGGCCAGCGTTGCACCCAGTCGGGATAGTGGTAACGAACACGCGGAGCAGGCTTTCCTTGCAGCATTCGCTCCACATCGCCAATTGTCTTTACCGACGCCAGACCGGCATCCCCCAAGTCCAATTGATACCGGTCTTCGAGCGCGCTCATGAGCGCCACTCGGTCGAGTGAGCTCAGATCGAGGTCAGCTTCGAGATTAGTGTCCTCCGATAGCTTTGACGATCTTCCGCTGACTCGTTCAATCAACTCCGAGAGTGGACTCGACGAACTTTTGGCATTCTCAAGTCGGTTGGCAAGCACATAGTCCCGAATCACATTTTTCCGCGGTTTCTGGCTCGCGGTACGCGGAAAATCCTCATCCGGCCAAACATACCAAGCCCGCATTTGCTGATACTCGGCTAATGACTGATTCGCGCGATTCACAATCTCGCCGGGATTGTGGCTTCTATCCCTGAGGATGAGAACCGCACACGGTTCGGCGTTTCCTTCGAGGGGCAGGGCGACTACAGCGCAGTCTTTAACTGCGGGTTGGCTGCGGAGAGCCGCTTCAAGATCGTCCGGATAAACTTTCATCCCCGCCGGGGTGACGATTACATCTTTACTCCGTCCTTTGAAATGGAGATTTCCGTTTGCATCGAGTTCCCCGATATCACCGGTTCGATACCATCCTTGCTCGGAGGTGAGAGGTTGTAGTTTTTTCCCTTCCCAATAATTTGCAGCCACGCCTCCGCCGCGCACCATAATCTCTCCATCGGGTGCGAGCTTGACCTCCCGCCCAGCCATCACTTTTCCGATCGACCCTTTGCTGGGACGAAAGGGGTGATTAAGGCTGATGAGCGAGGTAGTTTCGGTAAGGCCGTAGCCTTGGATCACGGCATATCCGAGCCGATGCCAGAAGGTCTCGGTTTCGGCGTCAAGAGTAGCGCCGCCGCAGATGAAGGCCCAAAACTTCCATCCGAACTGCTTACGCACGTGGCGAAAAATCCACCAACGCCGCAGGAAGTGCTTTTCCTTTGCGCTTTGAAATCGCGTTTGGAATTTCTGCCTGGCACGATCATTGCCGAGATCGCGCTCGATTTTTTCTTTCATGGATTGCAAAATACGTGGCACGGCAACCAGCACAGACACGCGTTCACGCCGGATGGTGTCAAAGACTTCCGATGGCTTCAGCGTGTCCTGAAAAACCACCGTGCCGCCCATTAACTGGGGAAGGAAGACTCCCAGAAATTGTCCGAAGACATGGCTTAGCGGTAATAGATTGAGAAAGCGAATCGGATGGACAATACGTTCATACTTCAAATATTTTCGAATTTCGATTTCGAGCGGCGCGATATTCGCCAGAACATTGCCGTGAGTGATGACCACGCCCTTCGGTTCGGACGTTGTGCCTGACGTAAAAACAATTTCAAGTGTGTCGGCAGCAGCGACGCCGCGTGGGACGTACCGATCCGTCGAGTGGGGAGCGAGCACATCGCGGAAATTGTCCAGCAGAAGCGGAGTGCCTACGGCAGGCAATCCAGAATGCTCAAGAGAACAGAGTAATAACTTGGCGCCAATATTTTTGAATACTGCCGCAGCAAAAGCAGCAGTAGAGACGTCGTCAATTGGAACCGCTACCACTCCGGTCAATGCGCAGCCGTAGAAGGCTGCGACCCAGTCGGCGGAGTTCGGTCCCCAGATGAGGATGCGATCACTCTTGTTAATCCCTCGGGCGTGAAGCTCGCGCGCAAATTGGAATGCGGCGATGGCAACGTCACGGTAGCTCCAGCGAACGGTCCGATACCCGGCCCGCTGCGCATAGGCGGGCGCGTTTCCGAGAGCTATGAAGTTATCGAGATATTCTCCGATGGAGTGACGATCCACAAGAGAAGACTAACGCATTCCCTTCTATGGCGCGGATGTCCTCGCCCGCGTGAGTGTATGAGACATGCCATCTGTTGTCAGTTCCAGTGATTTATTCTGCCGAAGTTGCGCGGAGCTTTACTCCGCTGGACAGCTGAGGATGTCTGGCCCTATGAGAGTTGCAGCAATGCGCTCGCGGGCGAGGGATCCCGCGCCACACTTAATTACCGCGACAGAGTTCGAATGCGGCTACCACATCCTTCTTCGATAACCCATTCGTACACTCCCTTCTGGTAACCCTTGGTAATCATACGAATCTGGGGTACGAGCCGTACAATCACCTTGTCAGACCATCAATAAGTCCAGGTTCCCAGTTACAAAGATGGTCAATTACCGGGGTTGGAGTCCGTACTTCTATGGCTTTCGGGTTTGGCTTCAATAAGCAGAAGGTCCTCAGCGCCGCCGAGAAGTTTGTTCAGCAGGGCAAGTTGCCGAATGCCATTGCTGAATACGAAAAGGTTCTGAAGGCCGATCCCAAGGACCTCACGGTGATGAATACCGTGGGCGACCTCTACTCACGGCTGGGCAACATTGACAAGGCCGTGGACTGCTTCAAGAGCGTCGGCGATGCCTATGCCTCGCAGGGTTTTACGGTGAAGGCGATCGCGATGTACAAGAAGCTCAGCAAGATCAAGCATAGCTTCGAGGGCGTGCTTCGCCTCGCGGAACTCTACACTCAGCAAGGATTGTTCAACGACGCGCGCGCACAATATTTACAAGTGGCGGAAGAATTCCTGCGCAGCGGCGAACTCGAACAGGCGGTCCGGATTTTCCAGAAGACTTTGGAAATGGATCCCGACAACGTTGTCATGCGGTCGAAACTGGCCGAAGTTTATGTCAGGCTCGGAAAAAAAGCCGAGGCCTGGCAGATTTTTACCGCCGCCGCTGAAACTTTGCGCGCCCGTGGCCAACTCGAAGGCGCGGAGACGATTTTGCAACGGATGTTGACCCTCGATCCGGGGAACAGTTACGCCCTCCTGATGCGCGGGCGCACATCTCTCGATTCCGGCGATGTCACCGGTGCTATTGAATATCTCGAAAAGGTCGCGGACCTCGACAGCCATCCCGAGGGCATCACCGCATTATTCAACGCTTATCTGCAAAACGGACGTCTTCCTGAGGCCCGTGTGTTAGCCGGAAAACTGCTTACCATACACAACGATCCGGCAGGAGTGAATCGCTACGCGGAGGCCCTGACAGTGTCAGGCCAGTTCGAAGAAGCGTTGCAGGTGTATGGCGAGTATTCAGATTCTCTGTTGTCGTCAGATCCAACCAGAATTTTAGACAGCCTCCATTCAATCATCAGCCACGTTCGTGAAAGTGTCACCAGTCTTGAAACCATCCTCGCTCTATTCACCAAAGCTGGGGATACCAGTCATACAACTGAGGTTTATGAGCTTCTCGCGCATGCATATGTGCAATCGGGAGATTTAGAGAAGGCTCGCGAGTATTATTTGAAACTTACACAGCTCGAGCCGCAGAACCAGTTACATGCCCGCAACTATCAACAGATCGTCGGAAAAGTCGGCGGATCTGCTCCGCGCTTCATCAGCGCTGAGGAAGGTTCAATCCTTATAGAGGAATTGGAAACTACCGCGCCTTTCATTGATCAGAGATACGAGGACGAAGTCGCCCTTGCCGTGCGTGCAGCATTAACGGATGCCGAACTTTTTATTTCCTACAACATGCCGGAAAAGGCTTTGACGCCTTTGCTCACCGTATTGCCGAAGGCGCCGCAGGATCTGAGGCTGAATCAGCGACTCGCAGCGTTGCACAACCGGGCGGAGCGGTTTGCCCAGGCAGCAATCTGCTGCCGAACTCTGGAGACTATTTATCACGACGCAGGATACCCGGAGGAGGCGACCCGATACGGGGAACTGGCAGCAAGATATGAGGAGCGAGCCGCAGCGGCCGAAGGCGGCCTGACGCCGGCGACGACGGGTCTCGAAACAGCCGGGCTGGCATTGCCTCCGACGGGACACGTCCAAACAGCGGATTCGAACGAGCCGATCGCTGTCGAGTCACACCACGCGGCTGCGGCTTCAGCCAGTTCTCGTCCTGGGTTGTTTTTCCATACCCCGGCTGTCTCCAAGACAAACGTGCCCGAACACGCGCCCGAATTTGATATTCAGCCTTCAAAATCAGAGCTTGGCGGCGAGATTGATTTGTCAGGAGAATGGGATGGGCCGGCACTGGACAAAACTATTCCTGAGGTCGCTCAGGAGCCGGCAGTGGAAGCAATCCTTCCTGCCGTTGATCTGCCCTTAGCAACCGCAAAGCCTGAGGCCGCGGTAGCGGATCAGGTGGCGACCGCAGAAATCATCGAGGAAATACGTTTTTATCTAGCGCATTCACTGCTGGACCTTGCCCAGGGGGCCTTTGCGAAGTTTAAGCAGATGAATCCGGATCCTGCCTTGGTGTCACTCATACACCAGGAAATAGAAGCTGCTACAGCGAACGTCGCATCGCAGGCAGAAACTGCTGGAGATGTGTCTGCCGAAGCAACCGACGATAATCCGGCAACAGTTGCATTGCCTCCGTCCGTGATCGAATCGCCGCACGTCGCGGTGTCTGAAGATGCCGCCCCTGCAGCCGCCTTCGATGGGCTGGTTTCCGATTTGGAATCGTCGCTCGGAAACGAATTTTTGCCTGTGCCACCTTTGGAGCACGAATCCCACGAGATACATGCGGCGGTGGCCAGTCATCAGACGGAAACGTTCGCCGAGGCCGCCCCGGCACCGCCGCCTGCTCACGAAACTGTTTTCGCCGAATCTACGCTTGCACCTCAACCAGCCGCTCCGGAGTATTTTGAAGCCGTTGCCGAGGCACAGAATAACGAAGCATCAAGCCCGAACGCGCTGGGGAGCATTGTCAGCGAATTAGAGGCGTCGCTTGGAGATAGTTTTCTCGCCGAAAAATCTCCGGCGGCGATGGCTCCGAAATCCGAAATTCAAGCTGGCTCAGGATTCGACAAATCGGATATCAGTCTTCCACATACGGCGCCCGTCTCTGCTCCTGTAGCAATGGCTGCCGCTGCGCCAGGATCTTCATCCGCGGCGTGGCAACATTCCACCGCGTTTACAAACTTCAAACCGCCAGTACCAGCAGTCCAGTCGCCGCGTCCCGAAGAAACGCCGGTTGCAAGACCAAGTGCCGATGTTGCCGCCGGAATTGACTTGGCGGACATGTTCGGGGAACTGAAGCATGAACTTGAAGAAGACGCGGCCAATACGGATCAAGATCCTGAAACTCATTACAGCCTTGGCGTTGCCTTCCGGGAAATGGGTTTGCTCGACGAAGCGATTGGCGAATTGCAAAAAGTTTGCCAGACCGTGGAGCATGGGCATCCGTTCCCGCAGATTTTGCAAACCTATACCTGGCTTGCCCAATGCTTTCTTGACAAAGGAATTCCAGAAGCCGCGCTTCGCTGGTATGAACGCGCTTTGACGCTGCCTGCCCTGGACGGCGAAACCCGCATGGCGCTTCACTATGAATTAGCCTGCGCTTACGAGACTGCCGGCAACAAAAGTTCGGCGCTCACTCACTTTATGGAAGTCTACGGAAGCAACATTGACTACCGCGATGTTGCCGAGCGTATTAAGGCCCTCAAGTCGTAGAATGTCCCGATGGGACTTACGCTGAACAAGCAGTTGAAAGCGCGATCATGCAAGGACTCCATGTTGCTAGTATTGGGGTGCATAGCGTGAGCGCCAATTTCCCTTCGCAACAAAACAGCGCTTCCTCGGCTTCAGAAAAAGAAGCTCCCTCTGAAGACGTAAACTCATTCCCCGCGCGCCGGTCATCCGAAGCGCAGAACCGGAACAGAGTTTCTCCATTGGAGAGGTGGGTAAACCGCATCGCGGTGATCTTGTTCGTCTCTCTTTGCGCGATTTTCGGGGCTCTTCTCGTAATTCTGCCCTGGAGTCCTAAATGGACAGACAACTACGTCCTGATTTCGTATCCAGGCTTGCGCGACTTTATTGAAAATGGTTTCGTTCGAGGCATGTGTACAGGTTTAGGCGTGCTTGATATGTGGATAGGATTCTCGGAAGCCACGCATTACCACGAGGCAGAGAACCGCCTTGACGGCTTTTGATCGCGTCACGATTCTGTTTTTAAAAGCGTCGCTGGTACGGTTCCTTTAACGGCTCAATTCGGAAGAGTGTCCTTAACTATGAACGAAGATGACGACAAACGCGCCCCGCTCGCGTACCAGAACGAACCGTTCCTCAATAGCCCCGACGGACGAATTCTGCGAATCCTCTCCGAATACGCCGAGCCTCTGTCGCGCTTCCGGAGGGAACAAATTCAGGATACGGTTGTATTCTTCGGTTCGGCGCGCTTTCATAGCCGCGCCCGGGCGCAATCGGATTTAAGTGAAGTGAATAGTTCTCACTTGGCCTTGGATGAGGATCTGAAGTCTCATCACAAGCGGGCGGCAGCGGCCGTGGATATGGCTCGCTATTATGAGGATGCGCGCCGCCTCGCATTTCTGCTTAGCGAATGGTCCATTCAGATTCCGGCTCGCCGAAGACGTTTCGTAGTCACCACTGGCGGTGGCCCGGGCATTATGGAAGCGGCAAAAGTGGGGGCGCAGGAAGCGGGCGCAAAAACCATCGGGCTTAATATTCATCTGCCTTTCGAACAAAACCCAAATCCCCACATAACTCCTTCTCTCAATTTCGAATTCCATTATTTCTTCATGCGCAAGTTCTGGTTTGCATATCTTGCCAAGGCATTGGTAATTTTTCCTGGCGGATTCGGAACCCTGGATGAGTTGTTCGAAATTCTTACCCTGGCGCAGACGCAGAAATTAGCTAAGAAGATATTAGTGGTGATTTACGGCAGCGAATACTGGAAGCGCCTGATTAACTTTGAGGCGATGGTGGACGCAGGTACCATCTCCTCCGATGATCTGGATTTGTTCAAGATGGTGGATTCCCCCGAAGAAGGTTTCGAGTTTCTGAAGGAGGGCCTAACCAAATATCACCTGAGTCCGGAAAGCTCGAAACGCCCACGCGAGACGGTTCCCGAAATCGCCAAAACCAATCCCTAGAGCCTTTGACAAGTTGCTGCTCTATTACATTACGGATCGCTCTCAATTTAGCGGTGATGAAGCTTCGCGCCGAAAAAAGCTTCTGCAAAAGATCACCGAAGCGGCTGAGTGCGGAGTGGACTTCATTCAGTTGCGGGAAAAAGATCTTTCCAGCCGCGAACTGGTAACGCTCGCGCAGGAAGCAATACGATTGATTCGAGAGATCCCGGCGAGCCCAACACATTTGCTTATTAATTCGCGGACCGATGTCGCAATTGCCGCTGGAGCAGACGGGGTCCATTTGCGCTCAGTGGATATCTCTCCGAAAGACGTGCGGGGAATTTGGAGCTTCAGGGGAGATCGTTCATTGGCGACCCCATCGGCGGTCCCGCTCATAACAGTTGCGTGTCATCAGGTAAGCGACGTAATACTGGCAGCAAAGAATCGGGCCAGCTTCGCTCTCTTCGGATCAATCTTCCAAAAAAGAAGAAACTCCCAGTTCTCCACGGCCAACGCTGTCCCTGCTGGTCTCGATCTTCTGAGGCAGGCTTGCCGTCAAGAAATCCCCGTCATCGCTTTAGGGGGCATCACTCCAGAAAATGCTCGAAGTTGTATTGATGCCGGAGCGGTTGGCATTGCCGGGATCCGTTTGTTTCAGGAAAACCGCACTCGCGATGTTGTACAAGTGTTGCGATAGGTAAGAAATGGCAATGGCTCAGTTGAAATTTGTTTCTCAGTCTGAGGCGTCATCCCGAGCT
>PNAR01000448.1 GCA_003169715.1 Acidobacteriaceae bacterium
GCAATTTCCCAGCGGAAGAATTCCTGGCCGAGATCATAGACATCGCCAAGTGTTATCCGGACGACCGGCTGACCCGCATTCTCCAGTGCTGCAATCTTGCTTTCTTGAGCCGCGTCAACTCCGGATTTGAGGCTTAGATAAACGAAAATGCGATCGTTGCCGTAACTTTCCGGGGAGGACAATGCTTCGCGATCAATGGGGATGATTCCCTTGCCTTGCTTTCCAGTGGATTCGGCGAGCAATTGCTCCAGCCATGCCCCGAGATCCGCAATTGCGGGAGAAGTGACGATGGTGACTTTGTCGCGCCCATTTTTCGCCGCAGTTCCCAACACAATGCCGAGCACGACCCCAGGATTCTCTTCCACCGGAACTGAAGATGCACACGCCTCGACCATTTCGTGGGTGCGATCGAGGAATTTAGTCAGATCGAGGCCCATGATCGCGGCCGGAACCATGCCAAAGTTCGACAGCGCCGAATAGCGGCCGCCAATGCTGGGAAGGCCGTAGAACACATTTCGGAAGTGGTCTGCCTTGGCAACCTGTTGTAGCTTCGACCCAGGATCGGTCACGGCGATGAAATGGCTCGCGGCTTTTTCGGCGCCAAGCACTTGTTTTGCGCGCTCAAAGAAATATTGTTTAAAAATATTTGGCTCAAGCGTTGTGCCTGATTTGCTTGACACAACGAACAAAGTCTTTGCCAAGTTAATTTTTTGTTCAAAGGCTTTGATCTGCGCCGGATCGGTCGAATCGAGCACGTGCAATTGCGGAAAGCCCGAGACACGTCCAAAGGTCTTTTCCAGCACTTCAGGACACAGACTCGATCCGCCCATTCCGAGCAGCAAAACGTCAGTGAAGCCTTCGCGTTTAACATCTTCCGCAAGCTTTTGCAGAACACTCTTTTGTCCAATTTGTTCTTCGACTACGCCAAGCCAGCCCAGCCAATTGGCTTCATCAGAGCCGGTCCAAAGAGAAGCATCTCGTTGCCATAATCGGAGGACTTTTCCAGCCGCACGCCAGTCATCAATGTTAGCTTTTACTGATTTCGCCAGCGCATCGGGCAATTTATAAGTCTGCTGACTCACCTTAGAAGTAATCTCAGACTTCGAACTCTTTTCCACTGCCACAAGCAGCTTGTCAAACGCTTCTTCAAACTGACGCACGCCGTCATCGGTCAGCTTGTCGGTGATCGAGTCCATCGAGATATTGAGCTTCGCCAATGTCTGCATTGTATTTTTTGCGGCATCCAACTTTTCTGTCAGGCTTTCCCGAGGACGCCCATGATCGCGGAATGCGTCGAAGGTCGCGGGCGGAATTGTATTTACCGTATCGCGGCCGATCAGTTCCTCCACATAGAGCACGTCGCTGTATTTGGGATTCTTAGTGCTAGTGCTGGCCCACAGCAGGCGCTGTGTCTGCGCGCCCTTTGCCGCCAATTTTCGCCAGCGGTCGCCTTTGAAAATTTGAAGGTAGCTTTCGTAAGTGAGCTTGGCATTGGCAATCGCAACCTTGCCCAACAGGCCTTTTAACTGTTCTTGCTCGCTGCTATCTTTCGAGGCCTTAATGCGGGCGTCAACCGCCTCGTCCACGGAAACATCAATCCGGCTGATGAAGAAGCTGGCCACGCTTGCGATTTTGCTAAGGTCGGTTCCGCGAGCACTTGCCTGTTCAAGCCCGGCAATGTAGGCTTCCGCAACTTTCTTGTAAACTTCACGCGAAAACAAGAGCGTCACATTAATATTGATGCCTTCGCCAATTAGCTGCCGGAAGGCCGGGATGCCCTCGGTGGTTCCGGGAACTTTGATCATCACATTTTCGCGATTAACTTCTTTCCACAACCGTCTCGCCTCGGCAATCGTTCCTTGAGTATCGCGCCCGAGATATGGCGAAACCTCTAGGCTCACATATCCATCACGGCGTTTGCTGCTGTCATAAACCGGGTGCAAAATATCGGCGGCATCCTGAATATCGCAAATAGCTAATATCTCGAATCGGCCTTTAGCGTCGAGATCGGTTCTCGATTTCAATGAGGTCAACAAATCCGCGTAGTCGGTGCTGGCGGAAATTGCTTTCTCAAAAATAGAAGGATTTGAGGTCATGCCGCGCAGGCCGTCTTCATCCACAAGACGCTTTAGCTCGCCGCTGGTGATGAGATTTCGCCGGATGTAGTCCAGCCAAACGGATTGTCCAAATTGAAGAAGATCTTTAAGAGGATTGGTTGCTTTTGCGGTTTCCAGAACGCCGGTCGGTTGCATATTAGCCTCACAAATCTGATGGTTCGAAGTTAGCGATCCCTAATGTATCGAGCATATCGAGGGAGCTTTACGAAATTTAATATTGTCTGTCATTCCGAAGCGCAGTCGAAGGGAACCTGTTGTTTCCTTTGCGGCAGCACAGCAGGTTTCTCGACTGCCTTCGCTCGAAATGACAGAAGCTTGAAACATTGCAATACTGCGCAAACCTCAATTGTTAGATTGTTTCGAGAGCGATATTGATTCCTTCGCCGCTTCCACAACTTTTTCCGGGGTGAATCCGAATTTCTTAAGTAAGTCCTTTAGGGGAGCGGAAGATCCGAAGGTTTCCATTCCAATTACCTTGCCGGTTGAACCCACATATTGCGCCCATCCCATTTTCGCAGCCTGCTCAACTGCGACCCGCGCTTTGACCTGTACCGGGAATACGCTGTGCCGGTATTCTTCACTCTGATGCTGAAATAGTTCCCACGATGGCATGCTGACAACGCGAGCTTTGATGCCTTCGGTCTTAAGTTGTTCATATGCGCCCACGCAAAGTGAAAGCTCGCTTCCGGAAGCGATCAGAATCACTTCCGGCTTGCCGTCGGGCGCATCGGCGAGAATGTAAGCGCCTTTTGCCACGCCCGCTGCGGATGCGTATTTCGTGCGATCTAGTGTCGGCACCGATTGGCGCGTGAGAACCAGCAAAGCTTCTTTGTGCTGAAGTTGCATGATCACCTTCCACGCTTCGACCACTTCATTCGCATCTCCCGGGCGCAGGTCAACAAGCCCTGGTATCGCGCGCAGCGATGGCAGTTGCTCCACGGGTTGGTGCGTAGGTCCATCTTCTCCAAGGCCGATCGAATCATGGGTGAAAACGTGAATCACAGGAATTTCCATCAGCGAAGCTAGCCGGATCGGAGCGCGCATGTAGTCGCTGAAAATCAGGAAAGTTGACCCATAAGCCCGCAGCTTGCTCAACGACATGCCATTTACGATTGCGCCCATTGCATGTTCGCGAATGCCAAAATGCAAATTGCGTCCGGAATAATTATTCGCTTCAAAATCTCCCGCGCCATCGAATGTCAGCCGCGTCTTAGTTGACGGATACAAATCGGCCGCGCCGCCAATGAGCCAGGGGATATTTTGCGCCAGTACATTCAAAACTTTGCCGGAACTTTCGCGCGTTGCGGGACCTTTCGCATCGGATGGAAACGTGGGCAGATTTTTGTCCCATCCATCGGGAAGTTCTCGCCGCAACATGCTATTCAAATGATCGGCGAATTGCGGATACTGCTTCCCATAGTTTGCAAAAAGCTTCTGCCACGATTGACGCAGTTCGCGCCCGCGCTTTCCAATTCCCTGGTGAAAGTTTTCGCGCACTCCATCCGGGATTAAAAAATGCGCGTTTTCCGGCCATCCGTACACTTTTTTGGTCAGCCGCACTTCCTCTTCGCCGAGCGCTTCGCCGTGAGCCTCTTTAGTGTCCTGCTTATGCGGAGAACCGAACGCTATGTGGCTATCAACGATGATCAGTGTCGGCCCACTATCAGAATCCAAAAAGAAGTTGTATGCCTTGCTCAACGCATTCAGATCGTTTGCGTCATGAACATGGGTGACGTTCCAACCGTATCCTTCAAATCGCGCTCCTACATCTTCGTTGAACGCCAGATCGGTGTCGCCTTCAATGGTGATGTGATTATTGTCGTAGACCCAGCAGAGATTCGAGAGTTTCAAATGCGCCGCTAAGGATGCCGCTTCGCTGGAAATGCCTTCCATCATGTCGCCATCTCCGCAGAAGGCATACACGTTGTAGTTGAAAAGCTCGAAGCCTGGACGATTAAAATATTGCGCCAGCCACTTGCCCGCCATCGCCATTCCGACGCTATTGCCCACGCCCTGACCGAGCGGACCGGTCGTAGTCTCAACGCCGGAAGTCAGGTGATATTCGGGATGTCCCGGGCATTTGCTGTCTATCTGGCGAAACTTTTCGATGTCTTCGAGCTTGACCGCAAGCTCATCCAAAACTTCGTATTTCGAATTTACCTCACGTACACCTGTGAGGTGAAGCAGAGCGTAGAGCAACATGGACGCATGGCCGTTCGAGAGAACAAAACGGTCGCGATTCGGCCAGAGGGGATCCTGCGGATCGTAACGTAAAAAGTTTTGCCAAAGCGTGTAAGCAACGGGAGCAAGCGCCATGGGCGCGCCTGGGTGCCCAGAGTTCGCCTTCTGCACCGCATCCATCGCTAAAGTGCGAATCGTATTGATGCTTAGGGTGTCCAGTTGCTGGCTGGTCAGCAACGTTTGCTCGCTCGCCACCATGAAAATCTCCTTCGCGGTCGTTGTAGCGCACGCCCGGTTTAGTTTTTCACATCAGAAAATTGCCAATTAAAGTTTACCAAGTTCTTATAAGACGTGCGGCGTTCGGCCGAGTTTTCAAGCGCTTTTCCGCAGGAGGGGCATTTGGAACGTACGACGGAAGAAGTTTTTGAGCAGTATCCTTAGTTCAGGAGCGATGTGGATGGAAGGCGGTGACTAGGCGAACGAATCTACTGCGAAGTTTACCGCTTCAGTTGCGCGAGGTATCCTTGCTCGGATTGGTAGCTTTGGGTTGTATTGTCAACGAACTTCATAAATTGGCGCAAAGTTTCACGCTCGGGGCCGGCGAGGTCTTCGAACTTGACGCGAGCTCCAACCGATGGATTCGTGCGTGTAACGATTCCGTTCAGGACGAGCCCCTTAATCCAAATCTTGCCTGTCGCCACCCATAACCCAATTTCCAACTTTGTCCCGCTTGCGATGGTTGCGGGTGTCTCGACGAAGCAACCGCCCAAGCTGGAATTGGAAAGATTCCCCCACACCGGAGTCTGAGAACCTTCAACCCGTAATTCGACAGCTACAAAACATTTCATGCGGGCGTGCCGGCGGCGGTCCTCGCCGCGGGTTTGCGTGAAAATCTCTGGCTCAAATGGCGGGGTCGCGGGAGGCTCGGCATTAGCCGTTGGCACCGGAACTTCTTTCGCAATCACCGCCGGGGCGGATTCTTTCGCCTTCGCGGACTTGCTTTTGATTTTTCTTAAGGACTCAAGCAGTATTTCCTCGCGCTTCTCGGGCGGAGCGTCTCGATACGCTTGCAGAAGGGTCCCTAGATGAGGAATTAGTTCTTGATCCATCAGTAATTTCGTCCAGTCGGCACCCGCCGAAGACAATTTGGGCTCATTCATAGGCGGATGTGCCAGCCATGCCGCAGCATACTTCGTTCTTAGAGTGAACCAGCAAGGCAGTGGTAACAAGATGACTATAGTGCTCCCGAGTGGTAACTGTCGGGAAACCAAGACACCAACGGCTCTCATTATGCGGTGGTTTATCTGGTATTTCGCTGGGAGACCCGGCTGATTGCTACACCATGGAGACCACTCCAGCCGAGATTGCAGCGGCATTTCGAATCGAGGACGAATCGCGAATCGGTTTCTGGGATGCCCTGATCATTTCATCGGCCGTCAAGAGCGGCTGCCCGGCGCACAAAACGATTTCTAAGATCTTGATTTTCTCCGGGCCTCTGCGCCTCTGTGGTGAAATGACTTAACTCTGGGAAGAAGGATATAGCGCGCCATTTTCACCACCGAGGCACCGAGTCACAGAGAAAACCATGCCAAGTAGTACAACCAGATTGATAAGGCTGCCACTAGAATTCTTTCAGAAGACTTTAGCAATGGGCAACGGATCGCTGGCATTCTTGTCGAGAATCCTTTCGCCGGTGTGTCTTAAACTGTTGGCTCTATTTCACGTCTGCGGAGCGGTCGCCTTCATAGTGCATGATGTGATAATAGGCCTCCCAGCCGTCCCATAGGACAGGCGGCGGAATGTGAGCTTGGGGATCGTCCAGGAAATTGGAAAAAGTCTGTACGATCTGGTGCGTGCGATAAACGCCAGTCAGCCAGTCCCCTCGATACCAGTTTTTCCATTTGCCGTATTCTGCGGCGCTCTCCGTACGCTCGATTTCGTCTAGCGCGCTCAATGCCTCACGAATCTCTGCGTGGGCTTGAGCCGTGCGACCATTTTGAGCGTCTTGAATGGCTTTCGATACGCGGAATAGTATCTGGTTGCTTTCGCGGTTGATTGCGATCATCGCGAGCACTTGCTCGTGATAGAACCGCTGCCGCGCAGCGGGAACGAGCGGTTCGATCGCAAGCGCTTTCTTCCACACTGCATCCCACCGGGGTTGAGCGTCGCCGCACTGTTGAATTTCCCTTTTCACAACGTCGCCTAACCATTCCTTTCCCGTCATTCGATTCGGCCCGAATCCAAATGCCCCGTCGAGAACACGCGGTATCTCCCACTTCGGAGCCTGACTGGGGAGCGCATAAAGCGGCGAGTCAATCATGTAAGTCAGCAGCATTCGCCGCGCTTCGGTGTGATAGAGCTGGTCGCCGTACTCGTGCTCGGGATCGCCAAAGTGTGCCGGCGCCTTGAAATATTCTTTGTAAAGCTCTGCAAGTTTTGGCGCGGCCTTTTCTCCGAATTCCTGGGACGCCCATTGCTTATAGAACTCATCGGCTGGTTCAGCGCCGCTGGGAAGCCCCTCCCATGCCACATCCATCACAGCCCTGATTGACATTGGGACGGGACGAATGTCGCTGGTGTTCACGAGAAAATAGTTGGTCGCTCCGGCCTTGATGTAACGGCCAAGTTCCGAAAAGCTGCGTTCGACGGGAACCATTTCCGTGAGCTGATTGGCGCGTCCGTTCATCATTGCGATGTGGTCGTAAGCGCCTTGACCTGCGGTCACCTCGCCGTTGTCTTGCAGGTAGCCATATCCGTCGTCCGCCCACACGGTCGAGACTTCGGAAGGAATCTTGAGATCGCCTTGCTGAACAAGTTTCGCCCCCTCCTGCCATAAGTTGGTCACAAACTTTGCATCCGGACGCACAGCGCGCACGATGCTCATCTGGTCCGCTATCGCTTTACTTATGAGTTGCCCAAGCGCTTTATTGTTGTCTTTTACGCTAGTATCCATTGAGGCGTAAGTCACATCCGACAAGCCTCGCAAGCCGACGGACCAAAGCACCTCCTGATCCGGTAGGTAGGCATTGACTGCATTCTTCCATGCACGTTCCAGAATTTCAGGATGAGTCGTGTAGTTATACGGAACTTCTTTGGGCCAGCGCGCGACGTTCAGACCCAGTGGAATGGCGTGGTGCTGGGTCACAATCAATCCACGTTTTGCTGCCAGTTTGACCTGCGGATCGTCAGGGAAAATCCACGTCCCCGGAGCCACCATGTTCCCCTTGAGCCTAAGAATTGTTTCGTAAATTCTGGCCCATACTTCCAGCGAAATTCCTGTTTTATCTTTCTTCTCGCCCGGTGCCCATCCAGTCAGAAGATCTTCATCGTTAATAAAGAAACCGCGATATTTGAAGACTGGTGCGGGAAAGGTCTTCTCTAACCGAACCGGGATACCAATCGAGTTGCGGCTAGCGGGCTGACGATCGGTCCAGTAATACAACGGATCAACGCCGAGGAACATTTGGGAGAACTCGTAAATAGCGTAAATCGTGCCGCGCATGTCCGCGCCAGAAAGTAAAACTACTTCAGTTGGGCGTGTCGGGTTCCAGTTCGCGGAGGTCACAGAAATTGAGAAGGACTCGGGGGCCGTCGGGCCAGTGGGACGCAAAGCCTCGGGAATCTTTGAGCCTTCCCCGACCAGAATCGTGAGTGCTCCGGCATCTTCCTCGCGATTAACAATTCGGAGTCTCCTGCCCAGTACTTTTTCGAAATCAGCGCTTAGGTCCTCGGCGGCTTTCTGAATCGGCCCTGGCGTATCGGGACTCACAAGGATGGTGGCGTTCGCGTCGAGTCTTAACACTCCATCACGGCGACTACTTGCATCGGCTTTGTGTGCAATAGCCTGTGGGCCGGCAAACGCGTGCGTTGCGTACAGGACGCTCAGCGAGATAAGCGTCAAAACTCTTGTCGCAATTAGCTTGACAATTTTGTCGCGCCCGCGGAGATGCGCTGTCTGTTCGCTCATTGTGCCATGTCCGTGATCGAAGGGCTGCACGCGGCATCCTACAGCAGGGGAAATCGCGTTGTCACCGCCGCACGAGATCGCGCCACTTCCTATCCCACCTCTATTTTTTCGTCCACGAGTTTTTTGTCGTTCTCATCGCTGCCGGTTAGTTCGAATGCGTTTGTCAGAACGGCTTTGCCTTTTTCCACGCTCGTGATCACGTAGGAGCAGCCGAACCAGTGCGCTTCCGCTAAATCTGTGGACGACCATCGCGCCGGATGGTCGGGATGCGAGTGATAGAAGCCAATGATGTCTTCTCCACGTCCGCGACCTTCGCGCTGAATGTGGACCAATTCCTTTGGGTCAATATGATAACGGTTCTGCGGCGAGTCAGTTCGAGTATTGCCACAGCGCGCGACGGACGTGACTATGCGGAGTTCGCCGTCCATTTGACCGAGCATCACCCCGCAACATTCGTGAGGATATGTTTCCTCTCCGTGCTTTCTCAGAGCCTCGTAGTCATTGGAATTGATTTTTAACATCGTTAAGTCATTTCACCACGGAGGCACAGAGGCCCGGAGAGAATCAAGATCTTAGGACTCGTTTTGTACGCCGGGTATCTTATCAATCTGATTGTTCTACACGGCATGGTTTTCTCTATGACTCTGTGCCTCGGTGGTGAAATGGCGCGCTCTATCCTTCTTCCCAGAATCTTTCGCTCAAATATTTGTCTCCGGAGTCGGGCAGGATTGCCACGAACACACCCTGCTCGCCCGGCATAAGGCGCCGTGCGACTTGCAGGCATCCGACAATCGCTGACGCCGCCGATATGCCAACTAGCAATCCTTCTTCGCGCGCCAGACGGATCGCCATGGCATAAGACTCTTCCGTCGAAATGCCGAGATCTTCGTCCGCCAGCGAAGGATCATAGATTTTCGGAACGATGGCGCTGGCCATGTGCTTTGCGCCTTCGATTCCGTGGAAAGGCGAATCGGGTTGTAGTGAGATACATCGAATCTGCGGATTCAGTTCTTTTAGTCTTCGCGAAGTACCAACGAATGTCCCGCTCGTCCCCATCATCGAAACAAAATGGGTAATGCGGCCCTCGGTTTGTTTCCAGATTTCGTTTGCCGTTCCGAAATAATGCGCTTGCCAATTGGCGTCATTTGAATATTGATCGGCATAGAAATATTTGTCTGGATGCTTCGCATGAAGCTCTCGTGCGACGCGAATCGCGCCATCGGAACCCTCCGCCGGATCGGTGTAAACGATGTTCGCTCCATAAGCGTGAAGGATATGTTTGCGCTCGATGGAAACATTTTCCGGCATGCACAGCGTCACCCGGAAACCCTCAGCCGCTCCGAACATGGCGTACGCGATTCCAGTGTTTCCGCTGGTGGAGTCGAGTAGGATCTTGCCCGGTCCGAACCGCCCGCTCCGCCGCCCTTCGGAAACGATTCTTGCCGCGGCTCGATCTTTGACCGATCCGCCGGGATTGAACCACTCGGCCTTGCCAAACAATCCTATTCCGGGAAGGTCGCAGGATATGCGTTCAAAACGAAGAAGTGGCGTGTTTCCCACTCGATCAAGGGTCGTGAGTCCCAAATTGGCCAAACTTGTATCATCCAATGAATGAGTTGCTTGAAAGCAATCTTCGCGTTGCGTAAACCTCGCATTGCCAGGCAAGTCCACGGTGGGAGTGTTCGCCGCAGATTTCGATTTTTGCGTTTCTTCTGACATGGACTCGGACGAGCCAGCGAACTATAGTAATGTTCCTTACGAATCAATTACAGCATCTTGAACTGGAAGTTAGATTATAAAAGACGGTATCCGGATGCACCTCGGCTGAATGCATTCCCAACGGGCGCGCATCCAATCGAGCGTAAACAGCATAAACGGAAAGAGCAGAACTAATGGCCACGAAAGTTATCGAACGTACGTATGACGAAGCACTGAACTGGCTGCGCGAACACGGATTCGATCTCATTGAAGCGCCTGGAACAGTGGGGCGCGTCTTCTTGAAGAAGTACAACGTGTCGGCGGCAATTCAAAAGGATGGCGAGGATGGAACGAAGATATTCGCTTACCCTGGATATTTGATTGGCAGCGAAATTTCGAAGCTGATCAATCGCGGATACCAGCAGTTTTTGAAGACTTCCAAAACTGAAATTGCGGCGACTGCCGACCACTTAAGAGCCTTGCAACAATTCACTGAGGAGTTAAAGGAAGGCATTCAATTACCCAGCCTTTACAACGAGTCGCTGGGAACGGTGAGCGACTCGTACCAATACGACCGCATTGAAGACCGTGACAAACCGAAGACAGAGCGCCCTAAGCGTCCGTGGGAAAAAGTTGGGGTCGTGGGCGTTGCGGCAGCAAAAAAGAAGACGCGCGCTTAGTCTGATTGGGCCAGAGCGGATTTAAAAAGACGCAGCAAGCTAGCTGCGTCTCTACCATAATTTTCCGCAGTTGAGAATTCTCTCCCGCTTGAGTGGCGTAGGCATCTCGGATTAAACTTCGCTCCGGTGAATCCGCCCATGAAGACTTTCCTCGTAATTTTGTTGATGCTGTTGTCCTGCGCGGCGCTGTCTCTTGCCGGCGAGGCCCAACATCACGAAGACCTTACTCAAGAGCAGCTGGGAATGGTGCACTTTCCGGTATCGTGCACCGCTTCTGCTCAGAAGCCCTTTCAACGTGGAGTGGCGCTGCTGCATTCATTCTGGTATGAGCAGGCCGAAACAACTTTCGAGCAGATAGCGAAAGACGATCCGAAGTGCGCGATGGCGCATTGGGGAATCGCCATGAGCCTGTGGCATCAGCTCTGGAATCACCCGGATGCGGCGACTATCAAGCGCGGACTGTGGGAAGCGAAGATCGCAAACGCATTCCATCCCGAAAGCGACCGGGAACGGGATTACGTTGCCGCAATCAATGCTTTCTACTCGGGGTCGGACAAGCGCAAGTATCAAAGCCGGGCAAATGCTTACTCGAAGGCGATGCAGAAGGTTTATCAGCGCAATCCTGAGGATCACGAGGCAGCCGCATTTTATGCGTTGTCGTTGCTGGCGTCAGAGCCTGAGCGTGATACGCGCGAAGTAAATCGAAAAAAGGCTGCGAAAATTTTGGAGAAAGTCTTCTCGGTCGAGCCGAACCATCCCGGAGTAATTCATTATCTGATTCATACTTACGACACGGCCCACATGGCTCCCCTTGGACTGCCCGCGGCACGACGATATGCGCAAATCGCTCCGGCGGCGCCCCATGCGCTCCACATGCCGTCTCACATCTTCGCCCGTCTCGGACTTTGGCAGGACGACATAAATTCAAATCTCGCTTCCATTGCCGCAAGCCGCAAGTACGCCGAGATGGGGGGCGAAGGCCATGAATTTCACGCGATGGACTTTCTGTTCTACGCCTATATGCAAAGTGGCCGCGAAAATGACGCACACAGTCTTATGAAAGAAGTAAACGCCATGCCGCCAATGAAGGACATGTATGGCATGGGTTTCGATCCGCGAATCTCTGCGCTGGTTGCGTTTGAAGCGATGTATCCGCTCGAATTGCATCATTGGAAGGAAGCGGCTGAATTGGCAGTGGTCCCGGGAGCTTCTCCCGAAGATGATTCGATAACCCACTGGGCCCGCGCGATTGGCCTGGCTCACGTTGGAAAAGCGAATGACGCACGAAAGGAAGTTGCGGAGATCGAAGCTATTCGCAAGAAATTGTCTGGAGACAAGAAATCCAAATCAGACATTGATTCCATTGTTCGAGATCGCCAGGAGGCCGAGGCTTGGACTGAACATGCTGCAGGCAACGGGCAGGATGGAATCAAGAAGCTGAGATCCATCGCGGATACTGGAGTGTTTGAAGCTTCGGCCCAAGTCCCGGCACGGGAGATGCTAGCAAACATGCTGCTGGAGATGAATCGGCCCAGCGAGGCACTCAGCGAATATGAAGCTAACCTGAAGATCAATTCTAATCGTTTCGATTCGCTATACGGCGCGGCTCGCGCAGCCGAGCGAGCAGGCGAGACCGACAAGGCGTCCGGCTACTACGGACAACTGGTGAAGAATTGTGATGGGTCCGATTCGGCGCGTCCAGAACTCAGCGAAGCGAAAGAATGGCTGGCGAAACGGCAGAACGTTAGTGCCAGAAAATAAAATTCATCGCCGGCCCGGAGTGATGGAGATTCCAAAATAGCTTCGCTATCAACGCTGCAATGAGTGTCGCCGAACCCAATACCGCGTTGTATTCGCGGTGCTTGAGAAATAGTTCCCAGGAAAAGCCACTATCGGAGCGGTGAAAAGGCGTCAGGCGCGGAATCAGGCGAGGAACTTCGCGGGAATAGGCCGCAAACTGCGGGAAGGTTGTTCGCAGGAACGTCTCTTCAGCCTGTATTACCGGCATGTAAATCGCCGCGAAGATAACGGCCAGCAACACTGCAACGCACCAACTCAGCGCCGCTACAGCAAATCCCAATGCCAGAATCAATGAGCCCAGGTAAAGGGGATTACGGCTGTATGCGTAAGGTCCGCTGGTGGCGAGGCTTTCATTTTTGTTGAGATGTCCTGATGCGGAAGCTCGAACGAGGATACCGGCGATTACGGCTATCGAGCCGAGCAAAATTGATTTCCAAGTCGGGCGAGCGAGCCAAAGATAGAGCGCGGTAAACAGAAACCCAACAGGAACGCGGATGCGGCGGGCAATTCTCTGCCAAGTGGTTGAAGATTCTTTAGGCACGCGATTCTCCCAGCAATTGGCGTGCGGAAGCCACCACTTCTTCCACGCTGATTTTCAACAGCCCTTCGTCAGGCTGCGTTCGACGCTTGTGTGATGTGAGACTCGCCGCGCTTCGCAAAACAACGCTGCGTGTGTTGAATGGGCCATTGCGGGATGGGTCTGTGGGCCCGAAGATTGCAACAACTGGGACGCCCAAAGCCGCTGCCAAGTGCATTGGTCCCGTATCGCCTCCCATGAATAGCGCCGCGCGCCGCGTGAAAGCGATTAATTGCGTAAGCGAGAGACTAATAGAATTGGCACAGCCTTCGCTGGAAATCTCGGCTGCCGTCGCCAGAGCGTGCTCGCCTGGACCATAATTGATCAGGCATTGCAGGCCGTCTTCTGACAATCGTTTCGCGACCTCGCCGTAGCGTTCCGCGGGCCATTGTTTTGCCCCCCATCCCGCTCCCGGATTGAGCAAGACAAGCCTCTCAATTTTATGTTCCGTCAGGTAGCGATCACATTCTCGCTCCGCGGCAGCATCTCGCGGGAGCACAGGTTTGGGCATTTCAAGACGAGACCCGGCGAAGGTTTCCGCGAGCGAAAGGTTCTGCTCGATAACATGCGCCCCGTTTGCATTCGCACGCTCGGTGTAAAACATTTTGGCGACGCCTTCACGAGGATGTGCGAAGCCGTAGATTTCCTTTGCCCCGGACAGCCGTGCGAGTACTGCCGAACGAATGGCACCCTGGAAATCAATGGCGGCCTGGTAGTGCGGGGCACTAAGATCACCGGCCGCACCAATCACTTGCCGCCAAGTGTCAGGCGAGAGCGGCGTTCGACGCCAGACTTTCGTATTGATGGGGTGAATCCGGTCTGCGAGCGGACGGCCCGGCGAGCGTGGTCCACCAAGCGAGGCATGGGGCGAGCACAGCAACTCTACCCATCGTTCTTCAACTACCCATCCAATCGTTATCTCTGGAAGCGATCTCCGCAAGGCCGCGACCGCCGGCAACGTGTGAATGATGTCGCCCATTGCGCTGGCGCGGACGATCAGCAATCTGTTCGGATGTGCCATGGCTAATGGAGAGACGGGCGTCCTCGCCCGCCCAATAAAAAGCGTGCGCAAGTGTTATGGACGGACGAGGACTCTTATCTCTCCAGCGCACATCATAATATTAGGCGCGCGGCACGATGCCCCTCTCGCGCGAGCGAATTATTTCCGTCGTTGAATGATCCTTAGGGTCGCCGACAATCTCGATCCTGCCTCCACATTCGGTGACAACATCGCGCTCGGGAACCGTGTCAACGGTGTAGTCCGTTCCCTTGGCCTGAACGTCGGGACGAATTTCCCGCACCAAAGCTCGAACATCGGGTTCAGGGAAAATCACGACGGCATCAACGTCAGAGAGCGCCGCGACGATTTCAGCGCGCTCACTATCTGGCATCAGCGGGCGTCCTTCGCCTTTTAGATTCCGAGCCGATTCGTCGGAATTAATGGCGACGATCAAACGACCGCCTATGTTTTTTGCGGCGCGCAAGTAGCGCACGTGCCCGACATGAAGCAAATCGAAACAGCCGTTGGCAAGAATGATCGCGTCTTTGAGCTTGCGCCAAGCCGCAACTTGTTGCTTCAATTCCTCGCGATTGAAAATTTTGTCCAGGCTCAATGTCTGCGCTCAGTGCGATCTTGTTATCGCCGGAGATTGCTCGATGGCATGAAGCAATTCTTCCCGCAAAACTGTCGCGGTACCGCGTTTCATCACTACGATTCCGCCCGCATAGTTCGCCAGGTGCGCTGCTTCCTGAGTTGTCGCGCCTGCCGCCAAAGCCGCGGTGAATGTGGCAATGACGGTATCGCCTGCGCCAGTTACATCGGCCACCTGGTCGGATCCGGAAATTGGAATATCTATCGGCTTCTGATTTCCCGCAAAGGCTGCCATGCCATCGCGCCCGCGTGTGATGATGAGCGATTGCAGCTTCATTCGTGAAATGATCTGCGCGCCGGCGGAACAAAGTTGCGGCCAGTCGTTGCCGATCTTCATAAGAAGAGCATTCTCGACTTCCGGCTCATTTGGGGTGGCGGCGGTCACGCCCGAATATTGCAACATGCGGTGCCGCGAATCGAGTACGACCGGCATGTTATCAAGGCACCCTTTTTCGCGGATGGAATCCAGAATCGCTGGCGTGGCTGCGCCATAGCCATAATCGGAAATCAGAATCGCATCCGAGGCGCGTGCATACTCGCGAGCAGCCAGGACGAGTTCGCGCTTTTGATTCCGGTCAGGCTCCGCTTCGGGTTCGCGGTCCACGCGAACCACCTGCTGCCGCGATGAATGTGTCATTCCCGCCAGAATCCGCGTTTTCGTCGGAGTCGTATAGCCATTACTCTTCAAGATTCCGCTGACTGGGACATGTTTGTTCCGGAAGCCTTTCAGCAGCAGCCGGCCGGCTTCATCGTTACCCACAATACCAACGGGAAGCACGCTTACGCCAAGGTCCGCAAGATTGTTGACGGCGTTGGCGCCGCCTCCCGGAACCACGGTCTTCTCACGGTATTTCAAAATCAACACCGGCGCTTCGCGTGACACGCGGGAAATTTCTCCGAAAACAAATTCGTCGGCCACAAAATCACCCACGACGGTGAGCGTAATTTCAGAGAACGTCTCGACAATCTTCCTGAGCCGGTCGGCTTCTTTGGGATGTTTGGTCATAAATGAAACAGCAACCGATTTTCTCATGCTTGAGGGCGGCGCTCCCGGAACGTGCGCAATATGTTATCTACGGCGTTAGCGGCATCAGAAAGTTCCAAGGTTACGGGAACCACCGCCAGCGGTTCCAGCGCGGCTCGGAATCGTCCAAGGTTGATCGCATCTTTTTCGGTGGTCACGAAACCGCCAGCGTTAGTTTTCTCCCGCAATTTAACAAGACCGCTGATGTCCTGCTCCGTATAGGCGTGATGGTCGCGATAAAAAGATTCAGCGACTTGAGTTATTCCCGCGTTGCGCAATTGCAAGACGAACGCCTTTGGCCGCGCAATGCCGCAAAAGACTATTGGGCGAGCCGGTACGTTAGCGGCCACAATGCCTCGCCGGACTTGCCAGATCAGCTTTCCTGTCAACGGAAATAAATCGCGTGGCGCGTCGTTGCTTAGCACGACGGCATCGGCTCGACGCAAGGAAGAAAGCGGTTCACGCAGGCGGCCTGCGGGAAGCAAGCGATCGCTCGCATCTTCCGGACTCACGAGAACGATATCGAAATCGCGCGCGAGAGAACGATGCTGGAAACCATCGTCGAGCACATGAACCTGCGAACCGAATTTGCTTTCGGCAAACAGGCCGGCCTTGTAGCGGTCCTCCCCGACAATAACCGGAACATCCAATCGTCGAGCGATGAGCAACGGTTCATCGCCAAACTGCTCCGCCGAGCCATTCGGATCCACAGAAGCTACCCCTCGAGTGCGGCGTCCATAGCCGCGAGACAAGACGTCGAACTTTATCCCGCGATCAACCAGCAACTGGCCAAGCAGAATCACGAAGGGAGTTTTACCTGACCCGCCAACCGAAATATTGCCAACGCTGACAACCCATCCTCGCAATCTGCGAGCTTTGAATATTCCGCGATCGTACAAAGCGTTTTTGATTGCGACGCCCGACCCGAAGATGGAAGTGAGAACGCTCATTCGCGAGGCGCTGACAACCGATTGCCAGAAGGACCCATCGTCGAAGAAGGCGTGTTTGCCATCAAGTTGTGTATCGCTTCGACTGTTCTTTGTGTCGCGCCCATTTGCGAGCGTAAGGTTTCAGCCGCACGACGGCCCAAGGCGGTTCTTTCCGCGTCATTCGATAATAGTTCCATAAAAACAAGCGGAAGTTCGGCGGGACCGACGATGCGGACGGCATCACGGCTTTGAAAGAGTCCAACGATATCCCGGAAATTTTCAGTGTGGTTTCCGACCACAATAGCGACGCCATACAGCGCTGGCTCAATAATGTTGTGACCACCATTCGGAACCAGGCTTCCCCCGACGAATGCAACGTCGGCGAGGGCATAAAGCGCCGCCAGTTCGCCGATCGTGTCGAGCAGCAAGACGCCGCCGTAAATCGGCTCTCCTCGCCATTCTGAACGACGCCAGAATCGAATGTGGAGCTTATCCAACAATTCAGCGACTTCGGCGAACCGTTCGGGACGGCGTGGCGCAAGGATCATCACCGCGCGAGGATGACTGACCAGAATATTCGCGAAAGCTTGTAGCAGCAGAGATTCTTCGCCGGCCATGGTGCTGCCGCAAACCAGCACCGGGCCAGTGTTTACTCCCTCAAATGCTAGGCGCAAACTTTCCACGATTGCTGGCGTAGCGGCTATTGGGACATCGAACTTCAAATTTCCGCCGATTTCAATTCGCTCTGGGATCGCTCCAATATCGCGCAGCCGCCGTGAATCTTCTTCGGTCTGGGCCAGAAACAGGTCAACGTGCGCGAGAATTCTGGTCACAATGCGGCGGAAGCGTTTGTACCCCGGCAATGAGCGGTCTGAGATGCGAGCGTTGACGACCGCAATCTTCGCTCCGTTGTGATGGGCAAGGCGCAGGAAGTTCGGCCAGAACTCCGTTTCCGCGATAACAATCAATTGCGGGTGCAGCACTCGCAGGTAAGGGCGAATAGCAAATGCAAAATCCAACGGAAAATAAAAGACTGAGTCATCGCCGAATCGCTGGCGCGCCATCTTCTGCCCAGTCGCGGTCGTTGTGGACACAACCACGCGATAATCCGAATATTTCTGCCGAAGTGAAAAGACCAGGCCGGTGATCGCGACAACCTCACCCACCGAAACGGCGTGAATCCAAATCACTGGCAGGTGCGACGGGTCCCGCAGCCGCGCGGGAATCCTTCCCAATCGCTCACCCAATCCCGCTCGATACTTTCCGTGGCGCGCAAATTCCAGCAGCCAGTAAGGCAGGCTTAAGAGCAAGCCAGCAGCGAGGATCGCACTGTAGAACCAATACATTGGGCAGCGCCATTCTAACGCTCACCGGGTAATTAGCTGGAGCCGGGCGAAAGACAGTAATAATTAAGCCGGATGCATCCTATAATCGGTGACCATGCGACGCACTTTCGGAAGATTCATCACCGCTTTGCTCCTCCTGATTACGACCGTGCCGCTACTCTGTTTTGCGGCGAAAGATTTCGTGATGCCAAAGCCACAGCCGGCTGCATCCTATGCAGCGCATGACTACCATTCGGCCGAACAGGTCTGCGCCGGGCTTGATCCTTATGACACGCCGTCCAAGGCCAGTATTTTTTCGGTTCATTACAGCGATTTAGGAATTTTGCCGGTTTTCGTGGTGATCACGAATGATGGAGACCAGCCCGTCGCTCTCACCGACATGCGTGCGGAGATGGTTACCGCCGATCGCACCAAGCTAACCCCGTCTTCGCCTGACGACATCTATCGTCGAATCTCCCATCCTCATGCTCATACCTCGAGCTATCCGCTACCATTTCCCACTCGAAAGGCGAGTGGCGGAGTGAGTAAGAAAGCGATGAGTGAAATTCAAGACGCGCAGTTTGCGGC
>PNAR01000372.1 GCA_003169715.1 Acidobacteriaceae bacterium
GGCTACAACGAAGCGATTTCGCAGACTTTTATCTCCCACGAAGATGCGGCCCAATTTTCGGAGGGTGCGGTCATTCAACTCGAAAATCCGCTTAGCGACGAAGCCTCAGTGATGCGCGATTCGATGGTTCCCGGCATGTTAAGTATGCTTGCGTACAATCTAAATCGCGGAACTGAAAACGTTCGTCTATTTGAAGCCGGACATGTTTTCGCAGCGTCGGCGGACAAGCCTGTAGAAACGAAACACATCTGCGTGGGAGCCAGCGGCAACGCAGTTCAACCGGGCGTTCATGAAAATGCGCGAAAGTTTTCGTTCTTCGATCTGAAAGGAGATATCGAGATTCTGCTGCGGAGATTTCAGCATACGGCTCTCAGTTTCGATGCTCATGCCCCCGAATACTATCGAAATGGACACTCAGCCAGAGTATTGATGGATGGCAAGACCGTTGCCCAGTTCGGGCAGATCAGTCCGGAAATTGCCGCCGCTCGCAAGCTACGCCAAGAAGTTTTCATCGGCGAAATTTATTTGGATAAGCTCTACATTCACGAGTTGCGGCAACCGCGATACGAGCCAATACCCCGGTATCCCGCAGTCGAACGCGACTTTTCTTTTATCTTTGAAGACTCGGTCGTTTTCGATCGGATTCGCGAAGCGGTTGCGAGTCTCGGGCTGAAAGAACTACGCAATTTCATCCCCGTAGAAATCTTTCGCGGTGGTTCCATTCCCGCGGGTGCGTACTCGCTCCTGCTTCGTGCCAAGTTTCAGTCGAAGGACCGCACTCTGCGTGAAGACGAGGTTGCAGGTTGGGACGCGGAGATTGTCATGGTACTCGAACGCCTTGGCGGCAAGCAGCGAGCGTAGCCGAGAGTTCTTCTCCGGTCTTCGTCCAGTGCATGATCCTCATCTTGGGACTGGACGGGAAAGCGCCACTTTTTCCCCGCCAAGAAGATGTCAGGCCTCGATGTAGCGCTGATATCTTTGCCCTTTCATCCTTGGATTCAGCAGCAGTGTTCCCGTCAAGCGTAGCGGCACATTCACGGGGATGATGTACCAGACGTCCATGGGAATCACATAGGCGGCAAAGAAGTCCAATTGATCTGCCCTATAGGGCAGAGTGCCATAGCTGCCTTGAAATTGCACGCATAACCCGTGCGGCCTTTGTAATCCGTGGACTTTACCTGAACGCGCAGGAAGGTGCCAGCGGCCTCGACAGTGACATCATAGGGAGAGGAATCTCCCCAGGGCTTGGACACGTTCAGCGGCTCGGGTTATGAAAAGCAGTTCGACCCGTTTTCGCATTCAATACAAATCGAGAGCCATCTTCAGTGCGCGCTTCAGGTCCGCCAACAGGGTGGGAGACATCGAACCCACAAATTGTGTGAGATCGGATTTTCGAAGGCTTATCAGGTTGTCACACATAATCCAACTCTGATGTCTCAATCCTTGATCGGGGCCTACGGCGATCTGAGTGGAAAGTTCTTCGCCATTTGAGAACACCGGGGCGCAGATTACAGTGGAGAATTTCGAATCAATGAGCGCCTGCCGGCTCACCACTACGAACGTCCGGTGACGCTTGGGATCGCCGGCTGGCCGGTGCACGCGATAGAGATCGCCCCGCTTCATAACCTTGCAAACCTCGCTATTCCCGTTCGAGCGACTGGTATTCCAGCGCATCGGCGGCTTCCGCATTGAGGCGGGAGGCGGCGGAATTGATTCGTTCCAAATCGTGCGCGTGCAACTCATTCCGTGCCTTGTCGCGCAGGTAAAGCCGCAGTACTCGTTCGATCAGTTCGGAGCGGGAATACTTCGTTCCCGCAAGCCGGTCAATGCGGGTGAGAACGTCTCGCGAAAGTGAGATGGAGGTCTTCTCCTTCATACCACACTAATACTACCATAGTATTCTAGCTAGCGTCCCAAGCACTTCTTGAATGCTTTCTCTCAGCCTTCCCAAAACCCAGTCGTGCTAGTCTGAGCCAATCATGATAAAGGTCGTCAGCGAATCGAAAACCTTCCTGAGCGACAAGGTGGAATTATTTACTGAGTCCGTCATCCGCGACATGACGCGCCAGGCGACGCTTTATGGGGCAGTCAATCTTGCGCAGGGTTTCCCTGATTTCCCGGCTCCGGCTGAAATCAAGCTGGCCGCACAAGAGGCGATTGCCGCTGATATTAATCAATACGCGATCACATGGGGATCGAAGAACCTCCGCAATGCTGTTGCAAAACACATGCTTGAATGGCAGCGGATTGTCGTTGACCCCGAAACTCAGATCACAGTGTGCTGCGGTTCGACCGAAGCCATGATTTCCACGCTGCTCGCAACCTGTAATCAGGGAGACGAGATCATCGTCTTTGAGCCGTTCTATGAAAACTACGGGCCGGACGCGATTTTATCTGGCGCAAAGCCGCGTTTTGTGAAACTGCGTCCGCCGAGCTCGGAGGACGGTGAGTGGACGTTTGATGAGCGGGAATTGCGAGCAGCGTTTCACAGCGCCACCAAGGCGATCATTCTGAACACTCCGAATAATCCCACAGGCAAAGTGTTTACTCGTACGGAACTAGAGGCGATCCGCGATCTTTGCGTGGAATTTAATGTGCTCGCGATTACCGATGAAATTTACGAACACATTCTTTATGACGGCACGCAACATATTTCGATTGCGAGTCTGGATGGAATGCAAGAACGCACGGTCACAATTAATGGAATGTCGAAGACCTTCAGCGTGACCGGCTGGCGAGTGGGATGGGCCGTGGCGCCACCAGCCATTACGAACGCCATTCGCAAGGTCCACGATTTTCTTACCGTGGGAGCTCCGGCCCCGTTGCAGGAAGCGGGTGCGGTCGCGCTCGGAATGCAGCCCATCTATTACAGAACGTTAGCCGAGGGATATCGAAAGAGGCGTGATCGCCTGATTCCAGCACTGACGGACGCCGGATTCCGCTGCTTCCGTCCACGCGGCGCTTACTACGTCATGACAGATATCGGCGCGTTCGGCTTCGCCAACGACATCGAGTTCACCAAATATTTAGTCAAAGAGATCGGGGTTGCCGCTGTACCAGGATCGAGCTTCTATCGCGATCCAAAAGATGGTGCGCAGCAGGTGCGGTTCGCATTCTGCAAAAAAGATGAAACGCTGGACGAGGCGGCGAAGCGGCTGAGAGAGTTGCGGAAATAATTAAGTCGCAAGGATCGCGGTTCGGAAGCTACACGCCAGATCCCTCGAGCGACTGGAAAATCACCTTTCTTCCAGATGAGTCCCGTTGTGTTGTTCCGAACACTTTTGGGTTATTTTGACTTTTCTGCTCCCTCGACTTACGATACGGCGACCAAAATTCTCACATGATCGGCCAAACGATCTCGCACTACCGCATCATCGAGAAGCTCGGTGCCGGCGGCATGGGTGTGGTGTACAAGGCTGAAGATACACGCTTACACCGTTTCGTTACCTTGAAGTTTCTGCCCGACGCAATGGCTCGTGACGAACAGGCGCTGGCCCGTTTTCAGCGGGAAGCACAGGCGGCTTCGGCACTGAGTCATCCCAACATCTGCACGGTTTACGACGTCGGCGAGGAGAATGGCAAGGCATTTATTGCCATGGAATTTTTGGACGGCGCTTCCCTCAAGCATTGCATTAGCGGACGGCCGATGGATCTCGAAAAAGTATTGTCACTGGGCGGCGAAATTGCCGACGCGCTCGATTCGGCCCATGCTGAGGGCATACTGCACCGCGACATCAAGCCGGACAATATCTTCGTGACCAAGCGCGATCATGCCAAGATTTTGGATTTCGGTTTGGCTAAATTGTCCGCCGTGCCCGACGAAGCCACCGCAACGATGACCATGGAACAATTAACCAGCCCGGGCACCGCGATGGGTACCGTCGCTTACATGTCGCCCGAGCAGGCGCGCGGCAAGCCGCTGGATGCGCGAACCGACCTGTTTTCTTTTGGAGTCGTGCTCTATGAAATGGCTACGGGAGTGTTGCCGTTCCGCGGCGATACGACAGCAACCATGTTCGATGCGATTCTGCGCAAGGCGCCGGTGTCGCCGATCCGGCTGAACCCGGACTTGCCTCCTAAGTTAGAAGACATCATCAACAAAGCCATAGAGAAGGATCGCAACCTGCGCTACCAGCACGCCTCCGAGATGCGTTCCGATCTCCAGCGATTGAAGCGCGATACGGATTCGGTGAAGATAGCAGCGGCTAGCGTCGAGGAGGATGAAGCCGGGGCGCAAACCGCGGCCTATACCGCGCAGAACACTCCATTCGTACCGCCAGTCTCTCAACCGAAGCAGCCGACAGCCCAACCGGCGCGGGAGACAGCGCTCCACTCCTCAAAGCGACTCGTTTGGATGACGGGCGGATTATCAATTGTGCTGGCAGTGGTACTGGTTGCGGGAGGTTTATATTTTTGGCGATCACGTCTTGCCACTTCATCTCGCGTGCCCCAACAGTCATCCGGCCAGCCGCCGCAAGCAGCGCCGTTATCTCCGGTCGTCAATTCTGCGCCTTCGCCGAATGTGCCAACGCCGAAGACAGCACCTGCAAATACCCAATTGAAGAAAACGCAGATCGCGGGTGAACTAAAGCGTTCGGCAAAATCCTACCCCGAAATGCCCGGCACGACTTCAGCTCCGCGCACGACGCTGCCTCCGAATTCGCCGACTGTGGAAGAGATGGTCCGGCACGCGGACGCATCCCGTGACGCCAAGGATTACGCGCAGGCCGCGCAATGGTACGGCAAGGCCGCAGCGCAAGGAAACGCATATGCCCAAACTCAATTGGGCAATTTGTATCAGCACGGTTTGGGTGTTGCGAAAGACGAGGTGCAAGCAGCGCAGTGGTTCCGCAAAGCCGCCGATCAGGGATTGCCAGGAGCTCAGTTTTATTTGGCATGGATGTACCGGTCAGGCCTCGGCGTCAGCAAGGATTACGGGCAGGCGGTTCAGTGGTTCCGCAGAGCGTCCGATCAGGGGTTCGCGGCAGCCCAGGCCGATCTAGGTTGGATGTACCAGTATGGCTTGGGAGTGGAAAAGGATAATGCCCAGGCGTTTCAGTTGTACCAGAGAAGCGCAGCGCATGGTGGAAGCCCCGCAGAAACGCGCCTGGCTTTTATGTACGAGAACGGTCTAGGAGTCGATAAAAACTATGCACAAGCTCTGGAGTGGTATCGAAAAGCGGCCGACCAGGACAATCCGCGTGCGCAGACGAGCCTCGGCATCTTTTACCAGAACGGCTGGGCGGTCCCGCAAGATTACGCCCAAGCGTTGCAATGGTACGGCAAGGCGGCCGATCAGAATTTTCCATGGGCGCAACGAAGGATGGGGATGATGTACCGGAATGGGTGGGGAGTTCCGAAAGATCCCGCGCAAGCGCGCTCATGGTTCCAAAAGGCGAAAGCTAACGATCAGCCGACTGACGAGGAGAGTGCGGGAAAGTGAACACGCAGAGATTTTACGAATTCATAGCTCATGGCAAGTTCATCACTCTCCATCCTTCCTACTGATCTCTCCACAGGCTTCTGCGGTATACTGCGCTCACGTTTTTAATTTCTGTTTTGCGAGAGTGCAATTATGGCGGTGAAAGTGGCTGAAGAGGTATCCTCGCAGATTCCTGCCGACGATTTTCAGGTGCTGGAAGAGAAAGTCTATCGCACTATTGAGCTGTATAAGACGGCGCGCGAGGCAAAGGTTACGGCGGAGCGCGATGTGAAGCGGTTGCGCGAGCAACTCGAGGAACGCGAAGAGGAAGTTGAGACTTTGCGGCGGGAGATGGTGCAGTTGCGGCGGGAGCGGGAAGAAATTCGCGGCCGCGTGGAAAAGATGCTGCATCAAGTCGAATCCATTGCCGAAGAGCAGGCGGCAAGCTAGCGGGTTCGCGTATTTGCCGGGAACTTGGGGAGTAGATCGTATGGCGACTGCAACGAAAAACCCTTCGGCTAACGTTCAAACCAAAGATTCCGCTAATAGCAGTGTGCGCGTTGAAATTTTCGACCAGGGATACAATCTCCGCGGTTCGGATGCGGAATACATTCTTAAATTAGCGGCATACGTTGACGCCAAGATGCGGGCCGTCGCCGAGCACACGCAGACTGTGGATACGGCGCGGGTCGCAGTGTTGGCTGCGATCAATATTGCGGATGAATATCACATGGCGAAGGGAAATTTTGAGCCCGCGCCTGATGTGAAGCAGCGGGCGAAGCATTTATCCCGCGCGTTGGATGAAGTCTTGGACGTTGGGATGCGCGCCGGGTAAATAACAGGCGTAAAGGCAGACGCAGCAAGCTGCGTCTCTACCATAGTTTCTCGAGGAGAGACGTTGCTCGCAACGTTTGGCCTATTTGCCGGATGAATGTCTACGTCTTCCCATACGACCCTGCCTTACCAAAGATTATCTTACGAAGGTTGCTGGCAAGCCGATTGCCATCTTTCTTCGTATTCCCTCTTGCCAATCGTTGAAGATTTCCCTAGCATCCAACATGAAAGCTGGCCTACAAAGTTGGTGATGAAGGTCACCGATTTTTGAACCAATACTGAATGAACGGGGGCCTGACTCGTAAATTACGATCCTGTGTGCGGAGCTCCGCCAGTACGGAGATGCCTAACGGGTCGCGGCGGGTTCCCAGCGTCTACCGACGGGTTCATTCTCGGCCC
>PNAR01000420.1 GCA_003169715.1 Acidobacteriaceae bacterium
GTGTTGTATTCCAGCGATAGGTTTTCCAAAGCCACTTTCGGAACGGCATTGGCCTCGCGCCTCCGAAGCGGAAGCATCGTGATCCCGCCGCCTTTAACACGGGCTATTCTGGAGGCGCTCCGGTGGTCGGGCGAGAATGACGGGTGCAAAGCTGGATTCGGAGTCATGGAATTGCCTTTCTGCCTTTTTCGGCCAAGACCTGGTTCAAGAAAGACAGATCGTAAATTCCAGACAGGTCAGGGATTTGCTTTCCGAGAAAGCCAGCGTCAAAGGCCGATTGCGCCGAAGTCAGCAAGGAACTCTTGAGCGGATCGTAAGTGACTTCCAATCGTCCGAACGCCTCATCCAGCACTGCCGGAGAAAGAGCTTTGCCGGTTTCTTTCTGAATTTGCCGATTGATGAGCTGCTTGCTTTCGAGAAGGTGTCCATTGATCCAATCCGTGAGCTCGACGTGGGCACGGATCCAGTTCTTCGCAACATCCGGATGATCGTGCAAAAATTTATTGCTCACGATTAGATTCGTAGTTACAAATTGCTTATGGGGCCACAGTTCCCGCTCATCCAGTAATAAACGGCCATTCCCTTCATGAATCAGCCTCGTTGCCCATGGTTCAGGCGCCCACGCCGCATCAAGCTGCTTTTTTAGGAACAGCGTAAGCTGGTCAGGATTGGCGAGCGGCACCACTTGTACATCTCCGCCTTTGTCGGTGGTTTTCAAGCCGTGCGCCTTCAACCAGGCCCGCAGAGAAACGTCCTGCGTGTTCCCCAATTGTGGCGAAGCAACTCGCTTTCCATGGAAATCTTCCGGTTTATCGATACCGGAGTCGTTCCGCACGACCAGCGCCACTCCGCCGCTCGCGGCGCCGGCGATAACACGCAACGCTTCCCCGTTCGAGTGGACATAACCGTTAACGGTGGGACTCGGGCCGATGTACGCCATGTCAATTGCGCCTGAATATAATGCTTCGATCACCGAGGGACCTGCATTAAAACTGGTCCACTGTATCTTCACGCGTGGCCCCATGGCCTTCTCAAACCATCCATTTGCCTTGCCAACCATCGCTTGCGCATGCGTGATATTGGGGAAAGCTCCAACGCGGACGACTGTCTGTCCAAGAGCGGCAATTGGGAACAGCGCGATCACAATGCCTAATTTCAAGATTTTCTTAATCACTTTTCCCTCTGCCGTGCACGACCATCGGTAACACCTTGGACTCTTCGTCCTTCTTTTTTTTACGTCTTCTGGGTTCAACCGAGTCGTATCCGATAATGTCCTCCAGCGTGGTGCTTTCCAAGATTTTTGCGGCGGCATCGCGTACCTGGAGAAATACTTTGTAGAGAGAGCGATGGCTGGCGTCGCGATCAATCAGACTGCGCAATTGGTCGGCATCTCCAAATGGCGCCAACGGCCCATCCACAAGCCGGATGATTTCGCTAAGACGAATTTCGCACGGCGGGCGGCGAAGCTGATAGCCGCCTTTTGCCCCGCGAACGCTGTCCACCATGCGGGCATTCTTCAGTTCGAGCAAAATCAGCTCTAGGAATTTTTCCGGCAAAACTTCTTCGTACGCGATGTCCCGAATCCGAATTGCTCCCTGATTGTGGTGGCGCGCGAGCATCATCATTGCCTGAAGTGCGTAAAGTCCTTTTTGTGAGATCTTCATAATTTCGTATTATGCCATAAACTCTATCTATATACTAGAGTTTATAGACATAGGAGACATAGCAATTTACGGGCCGATCTCGCGACCACGTATTTCGGGGATTTAGCTACTTGTTTTCGGTGTTTGCATGTTGGAGCGAGGAAGGTGAGGTCGAAAACTGAGACTTCAATGTGAAACGGTTTTCACACCGACAACTGAAGTGTGACGAGCATCCTTAGCCTTCGTACTCATCGCGCTGAATGCCCAGCTTCTGTATTCTTGATTGCAGGGTAGTGCGCTTCATTCCAAGGCGTACTGCGGCCCCATGGGAGCCGGCGATCACCCCATCCGTTTCGCGCAGCACTCTAACAATGTGGTCCCGCTCCAAACTTTCGAGGGTGCCGTCCAGTCTGGATGGATCGTAATTTGACGGCCTGAGCTCTGCCAATGGTACGTTCAGCACCGGCCCGTCGGAAAGAATCACCGATCTTTCGATGAAGTTCTCCAGTTCCCTAACGTTGCCGGGCCACTCCCAGCCTGAAAGAGCGTGCATGGTCTCGGTGGGAATAGTCTCGATCTGTTTATTCATGCGGCGGGCAAACTTTTGCACGAAATAGCGCACCAGCAGCGGGATATCTTTGCCGCGGTCCCGCAAACGGGGCATACGGATTGGAAACACATTCAATCGGTAGTACAAATCGCTGCGAAAGTCCCGCTCGGCAACTGCTTTTTCCAGATCGCGATTGGTAGCCGCTACAAGACGAACACTTACCTTGATGGTTTTCGTGCCTCCCAAGCGTTCAAATTCCTGGTCTTGGAGCACCCGCAGTAATTTCGGTTGGAGCTCCAGCGGAATTTCCCCCACTTCATCCAGGAATAGGGTTCCCTTGTCTGCCAATTCGATGCGCCCGACTTTTTGGGTGACCGCGCCCGTGAATGCGCCTTTTTCATGGCCGAATAGCTCACTCTCGAGCAACCCGGTGGGTATGGCAGCGCAATTCAGCTTGATGAAGCTGGCATCTTTGCGCGAACTCATGCGATGAACCGCGCGCGCTACCAGTTCTTTGCCGGTACCTGTATCTCCAAGAATAAGAACTGTTGCGTCGCTTGGCGCCACGGTCTTCGCTTGTCCCAATACGCGTTTAAGCGCTGGACTGTCGCCCACAATTTCCTCGAAATTCCGCTCCAGGCGGATCTCGTCTTCGAGATAGAGCTTCTCTGTCGCCAGCTTTTTCGTCAGTTGAGCGATTTCCCGGTAAGCGCGGGCATTGTCCAATGCAATCGCGACTTGCGCAGCCACCTGCTTTAAGAAGCTGAGATCCGGAAGCATGAAGGCGTTGTCTTCCCGGCTGGCCAAATTCAGAGTGCCAAGGGTGCCGTTCCGAGTTACCAGCGGGATACAGCACAATGTCCGAATCCCCTGCTCCAAAATTCCATCTACAAAGGTGGAATGCATTCCCGCAAGGTCGCCTTGGGTAAAGACTTTGACTTCATTCTCCCGAAACGCCCTCGCACAGGGCGCCGAATCGCTTAACGGCAGCATGATCCCGCCGCCGATCAGGCCCTTTGCCAAAGGAAAATCCAATGCGCGGATGTGCAGGGAATTAGTTGCTTCGTCGTGCAGGGCGATGCTTGCATATTCCTGACGTATTACTTTACGAATAAATCCCGAAATCGCCGGAAAGAGCTCCTGAAGGTCGAGACTGGTAATGAGGGTGGCATTGACTTCTAATAATGTTTGCAGGCGGTCTTTTTCTAATTCCAGCGCGCTGTACATGAGCGCATTCTCAACGGCGAGCGCCACCAGTTCTGCGATCCGGCGCAGCAGCCGCAGATTTTTCTCGCCATAAACGTCTTCCCGCGTGCTCCCTAAGCCCAATGCGCCAAGCCGCCTTTGCGCGGTCGTGAGAGGCAACGTGCAGTAGGAGCGTATTCCCTTTTCCCGCAGGTAAGTTAGGGATTCCGGAAAGTGCTTGTCTAACCGCTCGTCAGGCACTACGAGTGGCTGCTGGTTGCGCCAAACCCATCCACTTGTGGAATCCTCTATTGGAACCTCGTCCGGGATGGTGGTGAGAGTCGATCCCTCCCAAGTGTGGACTCTCATCACATTCTTGACGGAATCGTGAAGGGAGAAGCTGGCCAATTCAAAGTCGGCCAGTTCGCGCAGACGGAGCGCGAGTTCGCGAAAAAGATCTGGAAGTTCCTGATGATGGACGACTAAATCTGCGGTTTGAAGAAGAGCCTCATAACGGCGCAGTTCGCCATTATTGTCAACGGTGCTATTTGAGCCCATTTGCACGAATCCACTGCTTTACTCCCCCTCAAACTGTACAAAATACAAGCCAGCACTTGTATCGAAGCATATACACATTCTCAAAAGGTGTACAGACAATTTTCGGGGCATGGCGCGTTCGGTGACTTAAGGTAAAAGAGCTTCGGGGTGTCTGTACGATATAATTTCGTGTGGCCAGGGGATGGGAAAGCAAGTCAGTTGAGGATCAGCAGGCGCAACATGCTGAATCTCAGAGTGATTTGAGACAGAAATTGACGCCAAATGAGTTGAAGAAGAGACAAATCACGGATGGTCTAACGTTAAGCCGCAAACGCATCGCTCAGCAGCTAGAGGATGCTCAGAATCCCCAGCTACGGGCTATGCTGGAGCGCGCACTCTCTCATATTGATTCCGAAATCGCGCGAATCGGCTAAGCAGATTTCAATTTTCTGTCGCGAACTTAGCGGGTTACCGCCGTGCCTTGCCCGTGGTTGGCCTGACGTATAATAGCGACATCCTCCATGAAAGCTTACGTTTACGTCTCGCTTAAAAAGAGCGTTCTTGACCCACAGGGAAAGACGATTCAAGGGGCGTTGAAAAAGATGGGCTATAAGGGCTTGGAGGACCTGCGTCAGGGTAAGTATTTCGAGCTCACTCTGGACGGCGGACTAAACCGGACTGAAGCCGAAGCCGAAGTCGCGAGAATGGCTCGCGAGGTTCTGACTAATCCTGTGATTGAAGAATTTCGTTTTTCCCTCGAGGAATAAATTGGAACCGGAAATCATGAGAACAGAACCCATAAACCACGAAGGACACGAAGTTCCACGAAAGCGGTAGCTTCGGTTTTCTTTGCGTACCTTCGGGTCCTGCGTGGTTATTCCCCTTTCAGCGCAGGAGTGCGAGATTTTCAAGCGAAAATAGGAGCGAAGCATGTGCGGTATCGTCGGATACGTAGGCAAGAAGCGTGTAGTACCAGTCATCATCGAAGGCTTACGGCGGCTCGAATATCGGGGATACGATTCGGCGGGAATCGCCGTATGCGGCAATGGCCAGGGACTGCAAATCCGCCGCGCCGAGGGCAAACTGCGCAATCTCGAAGAAGTCATTCGCCTCAATCCGCTCGACGGCACTTACGGTATCGGGCACACGCGCTGGGCCACGCACGGGCGTCCCACGGAAGAGAACGCGCATCCCCACCGCGATTGCACTGGCACGATCGTCGTCGTACACAACGGAATTATTGAGAATTACGTCATTCTGAAAAAGAAGCTGATCGAAGAAGGGCACAAGTTCTCTACCGAGACCGACACCGAAGTCATTGCCCATCTGGTCGAAAAATATTACTTGAAGACAGGCAACGGACATCGTCCGTCTCTCGAAGAAGCTGTCCGTAAAACCGTGCTGGAATTAACCGGCGTTTTCGCCCTTGCCGTAATCGCCGTCAATGAACCGGACAAAATTGTTGCCGCGCGCAACGGCCCGCCCGCGGTTATTGGATTAGGAAAAGACGAATACTTTGTCGCGTCCGATGTACCAGCCATCCTTTATCACACGCGCGATCTCTTCTTCCTCGCAGATGGCGACCTCGCGGTCATAACTCCCACCGGGGTGCAGCTCACCGACTTCCAGGGCCAGCCCATCGTCCGCCAGGTTCAGCACATCACGTGGGATCCGATCATGGCAGAAAAGGGCGGATTCAAGCATTTCATGCTGAAGGAAATCTATGAGCAGCCCCGCGCCGTCCGCGACACCACACTAGGGCGAATCTCCCAGGATACGGGACACATTTATCTAGGCGAAATGGAAATTAGCGACGCCGAATTGAAGGCCGCCAAGAAAATTAATATCGAGGCCTGCGGGACGAGCTGGCACGCGGGCCAGGCCGGGAAATTCATGATTGAGAGCCTGGCGAGAATTCCGGTCGAAGTTGACTATGCCAGCGAATGGCGTTATCGAAATCCTATTGTTGCCCCGGATACTATTACACTGCTCATCTCGCAGTCCGGCGAAACCGCGGACACGAT
>PNAR01000028.1 GCA_003169715.1 Acidobacteriaceae bacterium
GCCCATGAATTATCCCTATGCAGCATGGAAGGAACAGGACTGGGAACATTTCATAGATATGGCCTGGACCAATCGGATGAATCGGCTGCTGCTGGCCCCTTGGTTTGAGATTCTGCCAGTTCCGCTCTCGCAGGAAGACGAAGCTTACGTGCAGGAGGTCCGGCGCATCATCNNTTATGCGCAGAGCAAACGCGGCATGGAAGTATGGATTGGAATGCCGGCGAATCGCATCGCCATTTCGGACTGCGGCGTTCGTGATCCGCGCCTACGTCCTTATTGGATCAACGGCTGTCAGAAGGACATGAATCCAGCCGATCCCCAGCAGTTTGAAAAAATTTCCAAGGCAATCGAGCCTTTTTACCGAATCGTCAATAACGCTGACGGCGTCTTGATGGGTGACGCTGATCCCGGCGGTTGGCCGCACAGTCCGCTGAGTGAACAAGCAAAAATCTTTCAGTCTGCACGGAGATTGTTGGATCGTTATAACATTCACGGCCAAAAAGCCAAGCTGGCCGATTTCATGTGGATCGGATGGGGACGGCACAAATTCTTTACCGCTACCGACAGGCTGGTAACAGGATTCGATTGGACCGACAAAAATCCGGACGAGAGCGATGTTGCGTTCATGGCGGAAACCATACGCAACTTCAAACAAAACCTGCCAGAACCGTGGGAAGTGGTCGCGGGAATGACGCCTTATTTGGAGTCTGCGAAGAGAGAGTCGGTATTGAATAAGACGATCTATTTTCCCTACGGCGCTATCGAAGGGGAACCAGCGTTTCCGGCAACCAACATCAGGTTGGAACCGGTGCGAGAGGTCCTCGACAAAGAGCAGGAATATCCTGGACTGAGTTCGTTGATGGGGAATAATCAAATCATGCTGTTGCAGCTTCCACTCACGTATTACTTCTTTGCCAGCACCTGGGACAGCGCAAACAAGAAACGAACCCAAGAGGAAATATTATTGGGAGCTTCCGAACAGATCTATCCTGAGCGTAAAGAACTTTTGGTAGATTCCTTTCTTGCGCTAAGAGAAACCGATCCCGACAAAATCGCAGCTACGCGCTCTCGTCTCGCGGTGTCGCTTAATGAAGGCAACATGGGACGCCCCGGAGTGATTGGCCGCCACCTGTTTCCCGACCGGCTTACTGTTGCGAGGGACTTATTGAAACAATTGGATATTCGCGCGTCGCGCCAATCTCTGCTTAGAGCATTGCGCGGCAAGCCTGACCTGGAAGAATGCTCGAGGTTGATCGAGGACTACTTTGACAAACTCCTGGCGTGGAACCAGGAAACCGGGTGGGAGAAGGTTATCGACACCGGCATCTGGACCCAGCCAATCTACGAGCAGGACAAGGATCTCACCGAGGTCTTGTCGCGGCTCAAAGAAATTCTGGGGCATGGGTCTCCCTACACCAGCTACGCTCAAGTGAATTCCTTTTTTGATGGAATTGAAAAACACCTACTGAAAAAGTACGGACAGAACTCCGTGACGCTTGGCTGCATTGAGCCGTTCAAGCTCGCAGTGGCTCAAACCCAGTAGCGAAGCTCGAAGATAGTAGGATTTTTGAGTTAAGAACCCCACAGCGCGTTAAGGCGTAATGATCGATCATTCTAATGATTTCCACCGCTCTCCGAATGCCCAAGCTGTTCATTAGGCGGGAGACCTAAATAAAGTGATGTACTCGATTGATTTTAAAGCAACAATATAGGAACCTGAATGCTGGTATACGACATTTTTTTCGCGGGATAGCACTTGACCGAATCCTATAATTGGAATATCTTATTGATCGATCATCAATATTTATGCGCCGACTTAGGAGCAAAATCCTCGAACGGCAATACCAGAATCTGCAGCACATAAATACAGTTTTCCGGAAAGAATCATGAAAATTACGCAAATCGACTGTCACGTGCTACTTGATCCCGGTTATGACGTCGGCGCCACAAGCTCGTCGCAGGACGACATTGTTGTGGAGATTCATACCGACGAAGGCGTGACAGGCATTGGTGAGACCGATGTTAACCCGTGGATTGCTCGCTCTTGTATTCAGGCACCGGGCACGCACACCATGGGATTGGGTCTTGCGCAAATGTTGATTGGCCAGGACCCGATGCAGGTCGAGGCATTGTGGGAAAAGCTCTACGTGGGATCGGCGATGAACGGTCGGCGCGGCGCCGTCATCCATGCAATTGGGGCTTTGGATATGGCGCTCCACGATCTTCGCGGCAAGGCTTTAGGAAAACCCTGTTATGAGTTGCTGGGCGGCGCCGTCAGAAAAAGCATTACCCCTTATGCGTCGCTTCAGCCTGAAGTGAGCTCGTTCGTTGCATATCGGCGCTCCATTGTGGATTGGGCGCTGCGAGCAAAAGGCCTGGGATTTCGTGCAGCGAAGGTCGAAGTCACTCCGTGTGGCCCTTACGCGCATCAAGGTCTGAAGGCTTCGCACGAAGAAATGACAGAGGTGATCGGCGAGGTCCGGAATGCAATTGGTCCGGAAGTTACTTTGATGGTCGATGTGCAATATGCGTTTCCAGATGCTGCCACTTGCCTGAAAGCGATTCGTCCCTGGGTAGATTTCAATTTATTTTTCGTCGAGACGCCGCTGCCTTCGGATGATCTGGATGGATACGCGCGCCTCTCCTCGGAACAACCGATCCCGATTGCGGCCGGGGAATGGCTGGCGACTCGTTTCGAATTTCTCGACTTGATGGACCGCGGGAAAGTCAGTGTCGTACAGCCGGATGTGGGCAGAGTGGGGGGATTCACCGAAGCCAAACGAGTGTGTAATCTGGCCGAGCAAAGAAAGTTGACCATTGTTCCGCATCTTTGGAAGTCGGGAATTTCGATTGCCGCCGCCGCCCATCTGGCAGCGACGACCGCCAGTTGCGCGTTCATTGAATTCCTGCCGGATGAATTATGTGAGTCTTCATTGCGACGCGAACTGGTGTCCAATGAACTTAAGATGATCAATGGAGAGATTGCCCTTCCGAAACGCCCGGGTCTCGGAGTAGACCTGAATCGCGAGGCGCTTGAGCGATTCAAGCGCGAAGCGAGCGCCGCTGTTTCAACGCTATCGATCTGCTAGGAGTATTCATGACGGAATCTCGAGTCGCGTTGGTGACGGGCGGCGCTTACGGCATTGGGCGCGGCATTGTGCAGGAGTTTGCGAAGAAAGGTGAAGCCGTGGTCATCGCCGATCGTGACGATGAACGCGGGTCCGCGCTTGAATCTTCGCTGCGAAAATCGGGGGCCCAGGCGCTTTTTGTCCATACCGACATCCGCATCGAGGGCCAGGTGCAAGCACTGATCACGCAGACCGTGGAAGCTTTCGGACGCATCGATGTGTTGTGCAACAACGCTGGGATTGAACGGTATCGTACCGCCGATGAATATACGATTGACGACTGGAACGCTATTTCCGAGACAAATCTGCGGGGAGCTTTACTTTGTACTAAGTACACTTATCCGCTTCTGAAGGAATCCAAAGGATGCGTCGTCAATATTTCTTCCGTGCAAGCCTTCGCCAACGAGCCAAAAATTTCAGTGTACGCCGCGACTAAAGCCGGATTGCTGGCGCTTACCCGCGGCATGGCCTTGGATTTCGCGGCCGACGGCGTCCGCGTGAATGCGGTTTGTCCCGGCGCAATCCAGACCGGGATGATGGAGCCATTCATCAAAGACCAGCCCGATCCGGTAGAAGCGGTCAAAGCGATCGGACGCACCATTCCCCTGGGTCGTGTGGGTCAACCGGAGGATATTGCCCAAGCTGTTTATTTCCTCGCATCACCCGCAGCTTCTTACATTACGGGCGCGACGCTTGTAGTGGACGGCGGTTTGCTGGGCAGGCTTTCCACATGAGAGTGCAGGGAAAAGCCGCATGGATCAATTTCGCAGCCCTGATTCTGGTGAATCTAATGTGGGCTGCACAATACCCAGCCTACAAAATCGCCGGCGACTCCATGGGCGCGGCCGCGTTGAACTTCTGGATGCTGATATTCGCTTTAGTTCTGCTCATTCCACTCTGGTTGAGAGAGAGGCAGAAAAGTAAGAACCTACCAAAGCCTTTTGACTGGAAAACTGTACGGGAATATCTGGTGTTAGGGTTGGTAGGAATTATTC
>PNAR01000439.1 GCA_003169715.1 Acidobacteriaceae bacterium
ATGTTGGAAAGTGGAGGTGCGCAGTTCTACTCACGTATCTTAGTAGCTAACAATAACAAGCGTCAACGCGGGTTAGATTGAAAGAACGTCCTGAAATTCCACGGAAGATCAACAAAGACTTCAGCATTAGAAAGATGAGCAGAATTTGAACGGCTTAATGACAGTTCTAATCGTCGGACTGACTTCAATTGGGGTGGTTGGTCTGGGCATCGCGTCCGCTTACGGCGCGGTAATTGTCGTTCTCCATGGAGTCTCACACCACTCGTCGTCTGCTGGGGTGGGGTCATTGACACTCATCGCCAGCGAATCTCAGGCAGGCGGCGATTAAATGTTTTTCCTTCGATAAACTCTTCACGCAAGCTCAATCTATTTCACAGTGGGACCAGGTGGTGGTGCCGGAGGCGTGTCTTGCCCCCCATTCTGCTGCGGAACTTGTCGCTGGCGCTGCAATTCCTGAAGCAACTGTTGAGGAGTCTTAATTGCGGGCTGGCCGTTTTGGTCTACATTGCTTTGCTGTGACTGATCTCCGGCGCTTTGATCGGGCGCCGCGGCCATGTCATCGGTGCTGTCTTGGGCGTTCGTTTCGTCGGCGTCGGCGTCGTCACTGGGAACGACAAACGCACCCTGCCGCGGCAAGCCAGTAGGAAAGGCGGAGGCCGCTTGAGGTGCCGGGGTGGGTTCGTCCGAAGCGGAAGACTTGGCAAGAAGCACTACCCTTTGCAGAACGTTGGGATTTTGTGGCGATCCAAGAAGGACATAGTTAAAGTGCGACCCATTCAGCAAAGAAGCCAGAACTTCTCCGGCGGGTCCAGGGCCAAACTGCCCTACGACCCTGTCTAACGGCGTTCCGGGCATGTCAACGCTAGCTCCGGTTTGGTTCTGAACCTCTTGCAGAATCGCGCCCAGGCTCGAATTCCTGGCCACTATAGTGAGCTGACCACCCTTAAATGACACTTGAGGAGCGGTTGCAGGCATCTGCTCTGGCGTAGGGGGAGTGGGGGGCGATTGCTTCGTGGGTTGGGGAGCGGCTACCGCGGGCGCTGGATTCGAGTTCTTCGCTGCCGAGGGCTTTTGACTTGCAAAGCTCACGATCCCAATAGATAAAAATCCCAGCAAAACGGCCCGGAAAACGAATTTGGAACTCTTCCCATCCATGAAATTCTGGCGACCGTCCAATAAAAGTCTTGCTCTTAAAATTCTACACCGCATGCGGTCCTAAAGCCCGAGTGTGGCACGGCAGAGGTGAGATGCTATTGCCGTGGAGCGTAGTAGCCTTTTCGAGCGCGAACCTGGAGGTCTTTTTTGAGAGCGGTGATTTCTATGGAACGGTAGCGCCCGTCGGCGTCAAAGTCGGCCGGAAGATAGGACACCACATACTGGCTCCGGAGTTCTGTTTCAATGGCCGCGAACGCGCTCTTAACGTCCTTCATTTTAAACGGGAAAAAGGCGCGTCCGCCGGTGGCGTCGGCCAAATCCTGGAGCACTTTGTCTCCGCGCAGAATTAACCCGCTGTCATCGGTCGAAATCGCATAAACGATCACTTCGGCGCGCTCCGCCATTTCGAGCGCCTGAGCTTTGCTGACCTCGCTTTGATTGTCTTCGCCGTCGCTTATTACAATGATCGCCCGCCGTGTGGGACGGTCACTTGAATCTTTGCTCTTCATGAATTTGTCATGGCACGCGCGGTAGATCGCATCGTAGAGGGCTGTGCCTCCCCCCGAATGCAAGCTGTTCACGCCCTGAGAGAGAAGAGCGACGTTATCTGTGAAATCTTGCGTAACGTGGCTGTGCGAGCTGAAGCCCATGACAAATGCCTTATCGTAATTCGCGCGTAGTGTGCGCTGCAAAAAACCAGTGGCGGCTTCCCGCTCGAAATCGAAACGGCTTCGAACGGAACCACTCGTGTCCACAAGCAGACCGAGTTCAAGAGGCAAATCAGTCTGGCGAAGAAAATTGTTAATGGACTGCGGAGGCTTGTTGTCGTCCAGGAACGCGAAGTCGCCCTCATTCAGGTTCCGAACGAATTTTCCGTGGCGATCCGTGGCAATGAATAGGACGTGGACCTCGTCCACACGCTTCTTGATGGTGAGAACCGAGTCGCTGGGCTGATCAAGGTCAAATACAGGGGCCGAAACGGACACGGCAGTCCCAGGGGAGACATAAGGCGTCTGCGAAGCGAGAGGCAATCCGGTACCGATAAGGAGCGCCGCAAGCCAAAAATACCGTGTGTAGTTCATTCCAAGTTCGCCCAAAAAGTTCACGCCAGATCGCTGCATTAGACTTCTTTATCGTTTAGATGCACGTAGGGGGCCGAAAGCCGCGCTATAGGCGTGTATTGACTGTAGAGAACGAGTTAGAAGGTGCCAAGTTACAAAAGGAGCACATGCGGGTCATCAATTCAGCCCATCACGCTGATGCTATGCCATAAACCGACCCAGCGTGCAGTTTTGTATTTCATTCGCCTACCCGAAGGCTCCATTCGCATGCTCGCCGCTTTCCTGCATCATAAAGGCTGATGAGCTCTGGCTCAAAAACATTCGCGCCCTTATTGCTCTGCATAATGCTGTTGTTCTGCGGCCAAGCACTCTGGCCACCGTACGCAGACGGGTCGGCTTCGCCGGCCAGATGTCACGAATACGGTCATCGAGCGCCATGTCCCATGCCGGCGGGCCATCGCTGTTGTGTGACTGGCCATACTCCTTCGGTTTTGCCAACGTATTCATCGGTGCAAAGTAGTCACAATTCCTCATTCCGCACCGTGATCGAAGTAAATGAGCCGAGTAGTCCTAGCAAATTTGTGTTAGCAGTCCCAATGCTTTCGCCAGGCTCTTCTCCGCCAGATCTTTCTCTCCGTATCTGAAACCTCGAAACAGCAACAGATAAGTCTCAGCGCTGGCTGTCCGCCCGCCGAGGCATTGATCCATTGCGTTTCAACCCCGATGAGGAGACAGATGCGAACTCTACGAATTATTTTGTGGTTTTTCCTGATTGCAACTGTGCCGGTACTCGCACAGGATGCCCACGACAATATGAATATGTCCGCAGCAAATCAGCCGGAACACGCGATGCAGGACATGCCTGGCATGACCGGAATGACTGACCAGGGTGGTCAAGGAGATGATGGCTCAGGATTGACTAAACAGGAAATGACGAAGGAACCCCATTCGCTCATTGAGTTGCTTCAGAGTCACGCAACCGCTGGGACCGATGCGGAGCCGAATTCGACTCCCTTTGAAATGCTGATGGCAATGAAAGGCAAATGGATCTTCATGTTTCACGGTACAGGTTTCTTGACCGACGTTCAGCAGACGGGACCGCGCGGCGCAGACAAGTTGTTTTCAACGAACTGGATCATGCCAATGGCACAGCGCGAGCTGGGCAATGGCACTTTAACGCTGAGGACGATGTTGAGTTTTGAACCTGCGACGATATCGCAGCGCCAGTTCCCGGAATTATTTCAGCAAGGTGAGACCGCGTTCGGTCGCCCGATTGTGGACGGGCAGCATCCGCACGATTTTTTCATGGAACTTGCGGCCCTCTATGATTACAAGCTGAGCGATAACACGATGCTCTCGTTTTATGGCGCCCCCATGGGGGATCCGGCGATGGGGCCGGTTGCGTATCCGCACCGGGCTTCCGCGTCCGAGGATCCTCTTGCATCACTGGGACATCATCTTCAAGACTCCACACACATCTCCGACGATGTCGTCACGGCTGGAATAACTTACCGAAACGTGCGGTTCGAGGTATCGGGATTTCACGGGCGGGAACCGGACGAATACCGCTGGGACTTGGATTCGGGCAAGATTGATTCCTGGTCAACGCGAGTCACCGTCAATCCCGGTCAAAATTGGAGTGCTCAATATTCAATTGCGCAGATGCACAGCCCAGAAGCACTGGCGCCTGCCGAAGATTTGCGGCGCATGACCGCCTCGGTTATGTACAACCGTCCAATTCACAATGGAAATCTGGCGTCGCTACTTTTGTGGGGCCGGAATCGAAGTTTGTTGGATGGCAACGTCGGCAATGGCTACCTGCTCGAATCCACATTGCAGTTCGAGAACAAGAATCGGGTTTGGACGCGTATTGAAAACGTTGACCGCACCAATGAATTATTGTTGGGGGAGAATTCATTCCCACCCGGCTTCACCGAAAAATATTTTGCTCGCGTGCAAGCGTACACGGCCGGCTATGACCGCGAGGTGGGGCGCATTCCCCATCTCTCAACGGCTATAGGCGGCGAGGGAACATGGTATGGAGTTCCAAATGTTTTGAGGCCAACGTATGGTTCCCATCCGGTTGGATTCGCCTTGTTTTTGCATATGTGGCCCCACTAATGCCAGACTATTCCCAAGCCATGGGTGGGTACTTTATCGCTTGCAATTGGAGGTTTCGGGACGGCCGGCGAATCGCGCTTGAATCCAGTTCAACTGATCTCTGACGGAAAAGCTGAGCACGTTTGCCGCGTCAACTTCTGGATATTGTTCGAAGTCCACGTGATCACGCTGCCGGCACAGTTGCGCCACGGCCTGGGATGTAAACGAAGCGGGAATAACGGCGTCCATTGCGCCAACAATTACTAATAGAGGGCCATGAGCCGGCCTCTGCCCGACTTCGTTCCTGGTGAAGAATTGCTGGACGAAACCATTCTTTTCCCAATCAGGCTTAAGCATCTCCGCGCCAGAAATGGCAGCGTTGCCAGGTATTCCGCAAGTGGATTCGACTTCCTGGAATGCTGCCAGTCCTTTCCCGGTAAATACGTCGCTGGGATCTAGTTCTGGAAAGACTGACTTAATTCCGTACGCCAGCACTCCAAGCATCCCCGCCGAAGATTGTTGCGCCAGCTTTTGATAGATATCTTTTGGGTTCGCCACTCCAGAAATTGCAACGCTTCCGAGGTAGTGAGGGTCGGACGCTTCAGCCAGCTCAGCAACCTTAACCGCTACCATCGCTCCCTGGGAATCTCCCATGGCGATCCACTTTGAACCGAGAGCAGGCGTAGCCGCGTGCGCTGCAGAAATTGAGTAGATCACGTCCGCAGCGTTGGATTCGGCATCCAGCGTGGCATAGCGGGAATAGGTTCCCAACCCTGCGTAGTCGGTGGCGACGACCGCATATCCCAGAGAGAGATACATGGAAAGAAACGGCCCATTCAAAATGTTTCTCATGAGTGACGGAGCGCACCGGCGCGCCACTCCGCTGAAGCCGTGCGCCCAGGCGATTACTGGCCAGCCACCATCGGGGGCCTTTCCCGCCGGTATTAGCACCACGCCGGAGACTGCCACGTCGGTACCCGAAGCGTTTCGAGAATGGTAAAGAATGCGCAGGGCGGACATGTCGGCGGAGAGATCGTAATCATCGAAGGCTTCTGACCGGATCAGAGTTCCCCCGTTCGCCGGAGGCAAAGGCGTCGGAGTTTCGTAAAAGGATGTCGCAGGCAATTCCCGGCGTGTCTCAGATTTTGTGGCTCGTGCGGGAGCAATCTCTGTTCTGGCTTGAGCCGAAAGGTTATTCACGCTCGAGAGAACTCCAATCCCCACAGTTGAAGCGACCACGAGAAGCAACCTAAGATAACCCAGACCCCGATATAAGGCTTTTTGGGTGCTTATTGGCACAGCGGCCATTTTATCTGACGCAAGCATGGGCGAGTGATCACGCGTCCTTCGGGCTTTGTTTGCGGAACCTGAACAGACAGTTTGTAGTGACTTCGACATCGAACGTTAAATAACGTTAAATAGCGTCTTGGATCCCAGCAATTAGTGGCAGAGGGAAATTCAACAGCGCGAAGGATATCGGTTCCAGAGAGACGTCACGTGCTCGAAGCGGCGGCACGCTGGCGGCGCCGGGGCCGGCCGGCGGGCTGATAGGACTGCCGCAGAAAGATATCGCACTTCTCTACCGGCATGGGCCTGGCGAATAGATATCCTTGGACAAGGTCGCAGCCCAATTGCCGCAAGAGCTCAAATTCAGCATCCGTCTCTACACCTTCCGCTACTACGCGCAAACCGAGTTGCTGGGCCAAACTGACAATTGCGCGAACAATGGCGCCGTTTCCTGTTTGGCCATCCGAAAGCGGATCGAGATTCCGCACAAACGTTTGATCAATCTTCAAGGTATCAATCGGAAGATTCTGCAAGTATTTCAAGGACGAATAACCGGTGCCAAAGTCGTCTATCGCCGAGCTGATGCCGAGCTTGCGCAGTTGCGCCAGCCGCTCGGCGGCGCGTTCGCAGTTCTTCATCACCACGCTTTCCGTGAGCTCAACCTCCAGGGCGCTCGGCGGCAGTCCGTTCTGTGCCAGAGCCTGCGAAATGGTTTCCATCCAATCCTGGCGCTCGAACTGCACGGTGGAGACGTTTACCGCCATGCGTAGCTTCTGATAGCCAGCGCGCCGCCATGTCGCCAGCTGTTGGCAGGCCTCATCAAGCACCCATTTGCCGATCGGAACAATCAAACCAGTCTCTTCCGCAATGGGTATAAATCGGTCGGGCGCGATCGTGCCCCTCTCGGGATGTTGCCATCGCAGCAAAGCTTCGAAACCAACCAGTTCGCCGTCGGCGAGAAACTGGGGCTGATACTCCAGCCGGAATTGCCCTTTCTCCAGCGCTTGGCGCAGATCACCCATCAATTCCAGGCGCTCGCGCAGATGGGCGTTTATCTCTGGAGTGAATATCTGGAGTCCATTTTTCCCGTTGAACTTGGCGTGATACATCGCCGTGTCAGCATGCTGTTGAAGCACTTCCGGTTCGACACCATGTTCCGGATAACAGCTGATGCCGATGCTTGCACTGACGTGGCAGTCGCGCTCAGCGATGTGAATTGGTTTGCGCAATAAATCAAGGTAAGTCTGCGCAATTCTGATTGCATCATTTGAGTTCCGCAGGTCGCTCACTACCAGGCAGAACTCATCTCCACCAATCCGGGCCAGAGTGTCGGCCTGGCGTGTAATGGATCGTAGTCGTCTCGATACCTCAATCAGCACTTGGTCGCCGGCCTGATGGCCGAA
>PNAR01000246.1 GCA_003169715.1 Acidobacteriaceae bacterium
CAGCGCACGATCGTTGTCGCCAAACAGTAATATCGAGATTCATCCCGTTTCTGGTACTACTGTTAAGTAACCAAATATGATCGTGAGCGGTTCTTCCGGAACACTGTGCTGATGGCATTCCACGCGTGGATGGTCAATAGCTTTTTTTTCCTCCAGTCGGCATTCGCTTTTATTTTTCAGAGTTCCGACAAGCAGGAAGATATCTACGACATTTTGTGGGCTGTCGTATTCGGATTCGCGACCCTCAATATCGTTGGGCTTGCATTGCGGCGTTTTGAAACCTCAGGGAACCGCCTGAACCTCGGAGAAATTCTCGCTATCATGATCGTTGGGCTCTCCGTGATCCTGCTGGGATGGGAGATGCTCTACGTTCTCAAGATACTCCCGTTCAAATTGGAACCCCATTAGACTCGAGTTAGGAATATCATCTAGTTGTATGCCGCAGCATTCCGTTGCGGCAACGAACACACTGTCCCGCTTTATGAATCCGACCAGTAAAACGCAAGCCGATAAATCAGCATTCGACATTACATGCCCATGCTGCAACGCCGTCTTGAAAGTAGATCCCCAAAACCATGCTGTCATTGCCCACACGGCCGCCGTCAAGCCCAAGACTTTTAATGACATTGAGGAAGCCGCGCGAGCCATGAAAGAGCAGGATAACCGTCGCGATTCCATCTTCCGGCAATCTGTGGAAAACCAGAGAAACGCCTCGGACCTCATGGAAAAGAAGTTCCAGGAGGCGGTGAAACGGGCGAAAGAGTCTCCCGATACCGGCAAACCAATCCGCGATTTCGATCTCGATTAGTGCCGCTGCGGGCAATTTATCGAATCGGCACGCTTTCCGATTTCACGCTGCCATATGTACTCTCGGGTGAAGCATAAGTTTCACGGTATGGCATACAATTCGGCATGGCCGCCCCTCCCCTTTTGCTCGGCCATCGTGGCGCGCGGGCGATTAAGTCTGTTCCGGAAAACACGCTGCCCTCGTTCGACCTGGCGCTTTCGCACGGTTGCGATGGCTTCGAATTTGACGTTCGGCGCACCTCCGATGGACGCGGGCTGATTTGTCACGACCCTAGAATCGGCAAACTTACGGTTTGCCACGTTACCAGCAATCAGTTGCCGCAGTGCCCGCTCCTCGAAGATGTGTTACAGCATTGCGCCCACCGGGCTTTTCTGGATATTGAACTCAAAGTGAGCGAACTTGAAACCACCGTGCTGACAGCGCTGCGGGAATGCCAGCTACAAAGAGACTATGTGGTGTCATCGTTTCTCCCCGAAGTAATCATGGAACTCAAAGCCCGCAGCGGAACGACTCCGGTTGGGATTATCTGTGACAAGCCCAACGAACTCGCCCGCTGGCATCAATTGCCGGTGGAGTACGTGATCCCCGAGCAAAAACTTGTCACGGAGCAGTTTGTGGATGAAGTGCACTCAGCTGGCCGCAGATTATTCGTGTGGACAGTAAATGAACCCAAGGAAATGCTGCGGTTCGCTGGCTGGGGGGTGGATGGAATTATCAGCGACGACACTAAATTGCTCGTGCAAACCTTGGGACTTAATAGGCAACCGATGCCGTGAACGCCGGGGACGTCACGCTAGCCGCTCGTGTCTGGCCCATGGAATACCAATAGCGTGTGCCGATTCTGCCTAGTTCCTAGAGAGATCGCCTATTCTCATTTCTTCCAGTCGGCTGGACTCCGACTGCGCTTGATCCATTGGCACAACCTGCAGCTTCGAGTACGGCGCCCAGGCTCCGGCCGCAATATCAACCCGGATCCAATATTCTTTTCCGGCGCCCATATCGAGGTCGTTGATTGGTTCTCTATCTTCTAGAAATTTCTTTGACACCGAGATGCTGTGCTTGCCGGATGCGACTAGCATTCGTATTGTTTGCGCATTCGCAATCGGTGTGATCGCTCTGCCATCAACATAAATATAGGGTTTCTGTCTTGCGGCGGTCAGGTGGTGCAAGCGATAGACATGCAGGATGGCTGTCCCAGACGCAGAGGCAGAGGCTGTTGCAACAGGCGCTGGATTGTCAATGGGCGCAGAACTGTGTGCATCTGCTACTGCGGGCAATTGCAGTGACGCGGCTTGCTGGTTTTGTCCATCGGTTGCCAGAACCACGCGGAAGCTGAAGTCGTTAAAGCGCAATTTGGGGCCAACCAGCTTTCGGGAAGACGCCCGCCGGTTGGGATCGAACCATGATCCGCCTCGAGCCACTCTGTTCACTCTCGTACCGTCATACCAATCTTCGCAAAATTGCCAAAAACCGCCCCCCATACCGAATATCCCATACATATTCGGAGCGTCGTTTCCCAAAGGGGATATGTTCTTCTTGACTTTGCCGTTCTTGCTTTTAGGTGTGTCGCCCGGCTCCGCATCCAATCCAGCGGCCATGCTCCATTCCGCGTCTGTCGGCAGGCGATAGCTTTGATCGGACCGAATCTTTCCAATGCGCCGCTCCTTCTCCGTAAGCCAGCGGCAAAATGACTCGGCATCTTCCCAGCTCACACCAGTGACCGCGCTGTCTGAAACTTGCGACCAGCCTGGGCTCTGCCAGGAATTCCCGAGTTGTGCGTAATGGGCTTGGACGTAGGAGGCCAAAAGAGTCGCACCTTGATGACCTGCTACGCCGGAACTCATGCCCTGGCTGGCATCGTAGTGGGTGTCGTTGACGAATGCCTGAAAAT
>PNAR01000500.1 GCA_003169715.1 Acidobacteriaceae bacterium
GCGCTCCAAGAGATACGCCCCCGGCATCGTTTGCGGATTGTTGTTCGGCTCCAGAGTGCGCAAACGGCTCTGTGCCGGCTAACAGTTCGATTCTTGGGGACAGGGAAAACTTCACTACCTCATTCAGACTCGACTGCGAAGAGAATTCTGGGGAATGCCTGGCGTATTGAAATCCACTCTCAAACTGGAGATAGCCTGCGGGGGTAAGCGTTGCAGGCGTGGAGACGGTCGGCCTGCCAGGGTTAGCCAACACATCATCTGGCTGCTGCGCTGCCGCCACAAGCGCGACAGCCAAAAATGATGGAAGCAGCAAGGCTGAAAAGGGCGAGTTCATTGGTGGCCTGCATATCCGGATGACTTTGGTCATCTTTCTCGTTTTGACCGGCTCCGGTAGTCTGAGACGCATGATACAGGCCAATGGCACGAAACTAATGGGGCAACCAATGGATAGCGCGACACTCCCAAAAATCAAGAAGTCTTTAATCGAGCATCTCGCCGCGATCACTGATGTATTCGGAGACGATCGAGGCTTGCTTAAGCTCCTATTAACCCTCTCCGACGAGGAAATTGTCGGCGTTCACAAGTTCTCGCAAGCATATAAAGATGGGTCTTTCCCGATTGACGTCATGATCGAACAAGGTCCTCCATACGAGAAGACTGGGATCTTCCCGTAGTCTGATCGGGAAATCCTGGCCGCAATCCTCACAATCACATCAGGGTTGCCTTCAACTGACAACTGAGAACTCCGGACTATCAACTGATTGCCCATAACTCTCTGCTGAAAATATTCTTTGGCGGAAACCTCGCTTGAACATGCGACCTCCTGCGGCTCTGGGCGTCGCAACGGCTGTTGATCTTGGCGCGGTCGGTCCGATTAAACGTATGCACCGCAAACAGCGCCCAGATTGGAACTAAATCAAACACAATGTTTTATCCATGGTCATTTGTGCTCAGATTTGGTTCGGAACGCCGAATACCTTGGCTACATGACACAAATTTACCCGAACACTTACGAAGAAATCCAGGAGCGATTCTTCCTGAAATTTCATCGGCAGATGACTTCAGAGGAACGGCAATGCTTCCTCCGGGTAGATAAATATTGGATCAGTGGATATTTTCTCGGGGCCGCGGTGAATTCTGTTGAGGGAGAAAACAGTCGGAGGCGCGGCTCGCAAACACCCGGCAATCAAGATAGAACTAAGGCGAGACCGACTCAAATGTGAGTCACCATTTTATAAACGACGGTTCTTTGTCGGTCTTACAGCCTCTGAATTATGCAGGCCGGTCAAATTTGACCTTTATCCCTGGCCGCTCTATGTCATATTGATTAGCATGCTACTGAACAAAAAAGAATCGAGCCGGGAAACGTTGGCTTCCATTAAGGCTGAAATGAATTTTCCGCGCATAGTTAAGTCTGCCCGGAATGGTAAATCCGGGCTGTCCGTGAAGCGTGCCGAAGCGTTGTTAGAGACTCATCGGCTCCACTTGGGACTTTACCGCCGGGTGGCCGAACGTCTCGGGGTAGATGCTTCCTACGTCAGCAAAGTTGCGAGCGGCACCCGCAACTGCGACAGTGTGAGGCGGATGTTGCTGACCGAACTTGTTGCTCTTCAGTAAGTTTCCACCGGCAAACCAGTCACGCGTGAAATACTTCCTTCACCGCCTGAACCAGTCCCTGAGAGTCTGATTTCGACACCACCTGAGTGATTCCCGTGGACATGACCTCCCGTTTCAGAAATTGATCCTCAGCGAAGTTGGAGAACATCACGATCGGCAGACCAGGCATTTTTGTCTTTAAAATCTTGGCTACCGCAATGCCATCCATCTCCGGCATGGACATATCCAGAACCATTACATCTGGTTTCAGCTGCTGGGCCTTTTCGATTCCTTCTCTGCCATTGGCAGCTTCCCCACAGACTTCCCATCCAGCCATGGACTCAAAAAGCAGACGCAACGCACGCCGGATTACAGTGCTGTCGTCAACAATAAGAATGGAATTAGCCAAAGTAAACAATTCGTCCGTCCTCGCTAAGCGTAGGTTTAACGGCTTGGGTTAACAATAGGGTGGAAAGGGTATTCGGCTCGATTACTTTTAAGCAATCCGGGGACTTTTCTTCCTCTGCCAAACAGTTGTAAGGTAAGAAGCACGGAGGGATGTGTGAGCGGTTGAAACAGGCAGTCTTGAAAACTGCTGTACCCGAAAGGGTACCGGGGGTTCGAATCCCTCTCCCTCCGCCATTTTCTTTCTTGTAGGACTTGTGGAGCTTGCATGCTGGTGATTCTGCATCAGTGGATGGTCAAACGTGATTACGTTTGATCCTTGGCTAGTTGATAGACGAGGACGACTATTCGCCGCGATCAAGGAGCATCTGGGAAGTCACTTGGAGGCTTCAATGGAATCCGTGGGTCCCGAGATCAGTCTGTTTTCTCTTCCAGCTTAGACCACCGAACGTAAAGCTCGTCCACCGTCTTCTGAGCAGTTTCCATCTCGACGTGGACGCTTAATAGGCGAGGTCCGTCGCTCGCGATGGCTGGATCTGCGAGTTGGGCACGCTTGGCTTGGAGCGCCCCCTCGGCTTCGGCGATGCGCTGCTCGATAGTCGCGTATTCGCGAGCTTCCAGGTATGCGAGCTTCCTTCTAGTGGATGCAGGTTTGTTCGTAGCGGCGTTTATAACTGAAGCTTCTTTACGTCCGGCACGAACCTTGCCGGACTCCCTGCATTCTGCCTGCCAAGACTCCCATTGCGAGTAGTCGGCAAAACGCTCGGCGCCGCCTCGACCATCCAGGCCGAGCACGATGGTCGACACGCGGTCGAGCATGTAGCGATCATGCGTCACCAGCACCAGCGAACCACGGAACTCAAGCAGGCTTTCTTCGAGAATTTCGAGGGTTGGAATATCGAGGTCGTTGGTGGGTTCGTCGAGCAGAAGAATGTCAGCGGGCTGAAGCATTAGCTGCGCGATCAATACTCGGGCACGCTCCCCTCCCGAAAGGCGGCCGATAGGCTGGTTCAGCTGCTCGCCGGTAAAAAGAAATCTTGCCGCCCATCCGGCAACATGAATTACGCGATCGCGATAGACGACGGAATCGCCATCAGGGGCGAGCGCGCGCCGCAGGGTGACGTCGTCATCGAGCGTGCGGCTCTGGTCGAAGTAGACGATGCGCAGCTTGTCGGCACGGTCTATTTTGCCTTCGCTTGGTTCAAGTTCACCGCGCACCAGGCGCAACAACGTGGTCTTGCCACTGCCGTTGGCTCCTACCAGGCCGACTCGCAGGCCCGTGGTCAGAGTGAAGTCCAGGTTCTTGAAGAGCGGATTGCCTTCGTAGGAATAAGAAACGCCTTCCAGGTGGACCAACCGCTTGGTGTTGCGGCCAGTGGAGACAAAGTCAATGTCGGCACTGTCCGTCCGGCTTCGGGATCGATATTGCGCCAGTTCGCCGATCATTTCGTTGGCGGTGTCGATACGGGCCTTGGCCTTGGTGGCGCGTGCCTTGGGTCCGCGGCGCAGCCACTCCATCTCCGTGCGGACGCGATTCTCCAGTGCGTCCTGCCGCTTGGATTGAGCGTGCAGGACTTCGGCTTTCTTCTCCAGGAAGGCGCTGTAGTTGCCGGCGACTTGCAGAAAGCCGTCCACGTAGATGCGGTTGAGCTCGGCAATGGAGGTTGGTACGTTTTCCAGGAAGTAGCGGTCGTGACTGATCAGCACGGAAGCAAAGGGAGCGTTGCGCAGCAACTTCTCCAGCCAGTCGATGCCGGCCAGATCCAGGTGATTGGTCGGCTCGTCCAGCA
>PNAR01000398.1 GCA_003169715.1 Acidobacteriaceae bacterium
GGGGAAACGGGATTCCATGCCGAGAGTGGCTGCCAGGCTGATCCATGCCTGGATGTAGCCGGGGGCGGCGCGGGTCGCCAGGCGGAAGTGTTCTTCCGCGGAGGCGACGTCGCCATTCCGCGATAACAGATAGCCCAATTGGTTTTGGGCAACCGCAAGGTCAGGATCTATTTTGACGGCTTGCTCCAACGCGCTTCGCTCGGCCGTGATATCGCCAGTGCGATCCAATGCAATCGCCAGCTTGTAGTTAAGCGTTGCGTCCTGCGGATATGCCTTGAGCGCTTCATTATAAAAATCAACCGCCTTCTTCGGGTCTCCGGTGGCGAGTTCCCTATCTCCTTGTGCGGCCTTGCTCGCCGCCAAGGTGCGATTTGCTTTCGCTTGGGCTTCCTGCTGATAGAGCTTTAGTTGTTCTTGCGCGAGTTCAGTCTCGCCCAGCGTGCGAAGAACTGACGCCAGCTCAAAGCGGACCTCAGGGTCAGGCGCCCCAAGCGCGATGGCCTTCTCGAGTTGCTCCCTTGCGCCACGAGGATCTTTCAGCTGCGCCAACACTACTCCAAGGTTGTAACGGGAGTTCGAATGGCTGGGATCTAGAGCCACCGCTTGCTCAAGATGTTCGCGGGCCGCTGCGTATTCTCCCGCGCCACGCTCGAGGACGCCACTTAAATAAAGTACTGCGAAATCATGAGGCGCAGCGACAAGCAACTTTTTGGCAAGGGGACGCGCCCGAGTCACATCATCGGTGAGGACCAGAACGTGAAGATAAAGTATCTGAGCACCCAAGTCGCGGGGATGCAGCTTAACGGATTTTTCCGCCAATTTCGCGGCGTCCTCGTACCGTACCTGCTTGACCAGGACGGTGACAAGCGCGGTCGAAAGGGGAAGAGATGAGGGCTTCGTACGCACGGCTTCGGTAAGAACATCGGCTGTGTCGTCAAGCCTTCCTGCTTTGTCATACGCCGTGGCGAGGTCGAGTGTGAGATCTTCCTCTGGCGGGGCCGAGCGTAAAAGCCCAATCGCTGAAGCATAGTCGCCTTCGGCGGTTAGAAGTTTGGCAAGCCCGTCAAGGGCGATCTTCGAGTGCGGGTCAATTTGAAGCGCAGCATTCCACTGCGCTTTGGCTTCTTCACTACGCTGCAGTTGACTTAGGGCGACGCCCAACAGAAGATGCGGCTTCAAGACTTCAGGCATGAGCTGAATGGATTGTTGAAGCGGGCCAACCGCCTCCTGCGTCCGCCCTGATCGGTAGAGGCTCAGGCCCAGAAGATATAAAAGTCGCGAGGAACCTGGTTCAAGCTTTAGAGCAGCCCGATAAGATTCGACGGAACACTCGAATTGCTGGTGATCGCCAAACCAGGAGCCGAGTTCTGAGTAGGCCGCCGCGTCGGGATGGGCGTGAATCTTAACTTCCAAAGCATGAGGCCCGGTGCACTCCGCTTTGATAACCTGAGTTACACCAAGACAAACTAGGACTAAAAGCGCGGCTTTAACTGGCATTTACGAATTCACATACTCGCCGCAGGCTTCGTTGCGCCTGCGTGAGGGCCTGACAAGAAGAATAATAGAGCCAATAAGAGTTCTGCAAATCCTAACATGGAAGCTATGGCAATTGGGGGACGGCAGAGGGATTGGGGAAACGGGATTCCATGCCGAGAACGGCTGCTCAGCGTAAAATAGTCGCAATCGCGCGGTTAACATCGAATCCTATGCTGTGGTCAGCGGCTACCATCAACTGTCGCGGAAATTTCGAACCGTGCGTTCACTTAAGACATTGTTTACATCATCGGTGTGTTTGATAGGAAGAATTCCAAAGGACCGTTTTCTGGCGTTTTTTCTTGCGGTCTCGTCGTTTTTCGCTGCGCTCCCGGCCCATAGATTGCTCGCAGAGGAGCATCATCCGCCATCGTCCCCTGTGCATAATCAAAATATTCCGCAGGCCTACGTGGGAGATGCGGCGTGCAGTTCGTGTCACGAAGAAGAATCGAAAACATACGCCGTAACCGCACATCACTTCACGTCGAGTCTGCCGGGCCGACATTCGATTCTGGGTAAATTCAGTACGGGATCGAATATTCTCCGAACTTCTAACCCGTATCTGCATTACGCCATGAGTGCCAGCAAAGACGGGTTTTTCCAAAGTGCGGTGGAGGAAATTGCACCCTCTAAGGCGATCTCGCACACCGAGCGTATTGATCTGGTGATCGGGTCCGGCAGGAAGGGGCAAACCTACCTGTTTTGGAAGGATGACCGGCTCTTTGAATTGCCAGTCAGTTATTGGACCGAACTTGATTCTTGGATCAATAGTCCGGGTTATCCCGACGGGTCGCCTCATTTCGACAAACCCGTCGTTCCGCGATGCCTCGAATGTCATGGCACGTCCTTCAAGTGGATGCCGCCGCCACTTAACCGTTACAGCAAATCCAGTTTGGTGTTAGGCATCACCTGCGAGAAGTGCCACGGCCCGGGGCGCCTTCATGTAATTCGTTACAGATCGAAGTCCGCAGTAGCGGCGGGCGAATCGAAAGATATCGTCAACATTTCATCCTTCTCGCGCGACAGGCAGGTTGACGCTTGTGCGCTTTGCCATGCAGGCGCGGCGGAAGCAATCGCCCCTCCGCTGTCATTCGTTCCGGGAGAAGCGATTGATACTTACCTCTACATACCGCCCGCTGCCCCGAATGCTCCGGTTGACGTTCATGGGAACCAGGTGCAACTCCTGAAAGAAAGCCGATGCTACATATCAAGTTCTATGACATGCACAACTTGCCACGACGTTCACAAGCCGCAGCGCGACGCGGCGGCGTTTTCGCCGCATTGTTTGGTTTGCCATCAGGCTATGGACTGCGGTGAGTTTGCGAAACAGGGCGCTGAGATTGCACATGATTGCGTGGATTGCCACATGCCCCTTCAGAAATCAGAAACGCTGGTCTCGAACACCAACGGCGGCGAAGTGAAGCCGCGAGTGCGCAATCATCGAATCGGGATTTATCCACAGGGGATGTCGTCCTCTCCCCAGTGATTTCGTCCGTGCGCAGGTATTCCAGCGACCGCGCTAATTGGGATAGGGTTCCCCCGCCTTTACAATCCTGATTTGATGATCTGTAAACGTCATCAGCCCGTTCGGCAGTTTAACTTTTGGCATATGGCAGCTGACGCAATTCGACTTGGCGATCGGACAAGATTCCGCACTCGTGGATGCCGTTGCCGGCGCATGAGTTGAAGCACTGTGGCACGCCAGGCATTTCCCATCATAAGTGGAATCTTGACGTACTATGTCTTTGTGAGAATCATGACATGCAATGCAACTGATACGCGGATCTGTTCCATCGAAACATTTACTGTTCGCAAGGCGGTAGGGTTGAAACCGGACATTTATTTCGCCTCGCCAGCGACTCCTTACAACCGTATCCCATGTTCGGTGACATTGGCCGCAAAAATTTGATATGGCCTCGGATGATAGCTTGCGCAAATCCGGCGGAGAAGAGCCGTACTCCCCTTGGGAGGCGTCCACGAGGTGGGCGCTGGATCCCACGTGACAATGTTCGCAGGTCACTCCAGGTTGTAATGATTCCAAATTTAGCTTTCCGCCAGCAACGGTGTTGGATGCATGGCATCCGAAACAGTCCTTCGGTTCGTGTTTTTGAAGTTTGCGCCCCACGGCGTCGTTTAGAGTGCTGGGTTTCAGCGTCTCATCGCCCGTGGTGACAGCCAGGCTATCTATAGCGGGGTAATAGCTCACCATGCTCTCGTAATACTCACCGTCTCGTTCCAGAAACCAGGTTTGCGCTCCGTACCCAAAGTTCCAACGAATGGGGAGGGAAACCGTGTGCACACCGTCAGTGACACTGTACGTACTTTTGTCATCGTGGGTCTCCACGGTGTAAGTGTATGCGTCCTTGTGGAACGTTAATTTCGGATGGTCCCTGAGCGTGGGATCATTGCCGGAAAGTTCGAGAGCTCTCCCCATCGGCGTCTTCGGTTGGGTCGCAGCCTGCGCAGCATGGCAATTAGCGCAAGCAGAGTCGGGCGCGCTCTGGCGTGGCTGCGCTATGGAAGGCACGACGCCGATCCAGAATAAAGCAACCGAGAATATCCTATGGCTTCGCAACCTGAGTCGCATCATTTCTGGTCAGCCGGAGACATAATAATCGCTCGCGCCTCGCATCCTCCTTCCGTCCCAATTCCGAATAGGCTTTGGCCAGGGCGATATGGGTCTCAAGCCCGTCAGGATCAAGCTGCAACGCCTTTCCCAGATGTTCCAGTCCCTCTTTAACATCACCGGCTTCAACCAGCGAACGTCCGAGCACCAGTTCGACGCCGGGGAATGCGGGATCTCCGGCTACGACTTTTTTTGCGTACTCCAGCGCATCCGA
>PNAR01000507.1 GCA_003169715.1 Acidobacteriaceae bacterium
TGAGCGACGTGCCGACGACGGCCAGTCCATAGAACTTGGACACCATCACTGCAGGCCGGCTTTCGGTCTGCGCGAGGCAGCCGCGAGCGCACTCGGCAAAAATACCGGGGTCGTATCCTTTTTCCTCGAACAACTGGAACAAAGGGGTTGGATGGATCGGACCGAAAACTACGCGCTCGTCAGCACCAAACAATTTAACGCTCAGGTGGGTGTTACGACCGAATCTTTCCAGCGCTTGCAGCCAAAGATCGGAGCTAAAGAGCACATCACTCGCCGGATTCATCTGGCTCTACTTTCCGGCTACGGCGCTCGGGCGTGCGCGACACGAGGCCGGCATAGTCGGAAAACGGCCGCTGGAGCGCGGGCAGCGCTCGCGGCAGCACTCTCATGCCATGGCCATTCAGAACTTCGCATTCGTGCGTGTTTCGGTTCACCGGATTCGCACGCGTCTTCGCGATCGTCATCCCCACGCGGAAGCTGTCGCCAAGCTCAATCCAGTTCATGAGAATAATGTTATCCACCAGCGAGCTCATGGCGAAGCTGCCCATCATAGAATTCATCCCCAGCATCTCAGGGTTTTCGTGGTTGTACACCGCTACAATTTGGTGCTCCTTCATGAGGGCCACCAGGGCGTGAAAGAAGTCGCGAAAAATCCTCCCAGTGGTCCCAAGGCTGGAGCCGTAAGTGGACAGGCTGTCAATAAGCACCCGCTTTGGCTTGAATTCTTTCACGAGTTCTTCGATATGGTGAAAATGCACATCCACCTCGATCTCCTGAGGCGGTTCATATTCCACGCGAACAAGGCCGCTTTTCACATGCGCTGGAAGATCGATGCCGATAGTGGAGGCATTGCGCATGATCTGTTCGACCTGCTCGTCGAGGCTAAGCATCAAGCTGCGCTCGCCGCGCCGCGCCCCTTCCGCGATGAATTGCAGTCCCATCACGCTCTTGCCTACACCTGAGATTCCAGCCACGACGGTAGTGCTGCCGACGAAGTATCCACCATTTGTGATCTCGTCGAGACCCGGAATTCCAGTGGTGAGCCGGGTGGTGGGATCGAGGGCCGCCGCGCGGTCGCGGCTTGCCTTGCGGGGAGCCTGGACGCGGCGGTACACCTGCACGCCACGCCCATCAACGATCCGAAAAGAGTGGCGGCCCATCTGGAAATCCTGTCCTCGCGATTTCACAATTTCGAGCGAGCGGACGATGGCGCGCTGGGAGTCCTCCATCTTGATACGGATTACCGTGTCGGCTATGGACTCTTCTGGTAGCGATGTTGACGAGTTCCCATCGAATGACGATGCTTCGACAGCCAGAACGGCCGTGAGATTCTCGCGCTGCAAGCCCTCGGTGAGCACATGAAAGCCCGAGCGCGAGTCGGGGGTGCCAGTGCCACCAACCAGACGGGCCACCCCATCAATGAAGATGCGCCGCGCTCCAATGCTTGCGGCTTCTTCCAGGAGTACGCTGTCCGCCTGTTGCAACTCCTGCCGCAATACGTCGCGAGTGGTAAACACGATTTTCAAGCGGCCCTGCTGTTCCAGCTTGCGCAGGTCCCAACCCAATCGCGAGGCGTCGCGCATTAGCTTGTCGGGCGAGACCTCGAAGACGACGATAATGCCGGGTTCGTCGAAAAGGCTGGCGCCCCGGTAAACGAACTCCACACCCAGCGTGGTCTTGCCGGTTCCAATCGAGCCTTCCACGAGGATGACATTGCCGCGGGGAATGCCGCCGTTCAAAATATCGTCAAGCCCGGCAATGCCCGTTCTGACGAGATCGGGTTCAGGCCCAGAGATTTTCTGGGTTCGAGACTCAGGCGATTGCATGCAGCCTTCGCTTTCCTTGGGTAATGTCAACCGCAGTCTTTAATTGCCCGGGACGGAGAATCTGGAGAATATCCCGCCGTCCAGTCCTCGTAGACGCCAATTTCAGAAGCGTCGTAAGGCCTCCATCTCCCGGGCCGTTGAGCACCAGAACGTACATGCGCGCAGCGTGAATCGCATTCTGGGTCCGCTCCAGAACCCCGGCATCAATAAACGCTTCAATTGATTTAGCGACCTGCTTCATTTCGTATCCAACGAAGGCGGCGAGCCGTTCGTTCGTCAAAAGCGTGCGCGGATGCCTGTGCAAAAATACCAGCAGATCGAGTTCACAGGCTCCCCGCATGACGGGAGTGCGAGCGAGCAACGTCCTGATCTCTTCCAAACCTTCGCGATTTGTGAAAAACTTATGAATGAAACTTTCCTCAAGATGGAGTGGGCCGGTGTCCAGTGCCGGGAATACGGGATCTCATTCCGTGCGCAGGCTTCTTTCCTGGCATCCGGCACCCCTTACCGCCAGATTTTACACTGATTGGGGAACACTGTATGTCCGGCGGAGTACTAAGCGTCCCACATGATACCGGCAGATTGACTTCGGCTCAAGCGGCGATCTCGTGAATTATTCGTTGTCGTTTTTTGAGCCGAATGACGAATCAGCGGGGGAACGCATGGCGAGCCGCCCGTGCTGCACGTCCTTAATAGCAATTTAAAGGCCACGCTTTTCGACGTGGCCTTCAAATTGCTTCCACTGGTTCGCGGGCGGGGGCGCCCGCGCCACATAACCCTAGTCTAGAACAGGTTCCAGATGAACTGGTTATAGACTTCGTGGTGGTACTGCACCTCGGGAGCTTTGACGAACGTTCCGAGGGCGCGTGGACAGCGGTCGGCCGCGACCAACTTTAAATCTGCGTAGCGTCCTTTCACGTCTTCGCCCAGGATTTTCGTTATCCATTCCGAATTCTTGAACAGATCGAGCGCGGAATAGATGTTATCCGGCAAATAGCGCTCCGCCTGGCGGAGATTTTTAATTTTCGCGGTGTCTCCGTCGAGGCCGCTCTTGAAAATCGAATACAGCACGAGATAGGGATTCGCATCCGGGGCGACCGAGCGAACTTCCACCCGCATGCTTCTGTCGTTTCCAATGGGGATTCGGATCATGGAACCGCGATCAACCGCGGAGGCTTTGAGTTGATTCGGCGCTTCGAAATGCGGATCAAGACGGCGGTATGCATTCACGCTGGGATTCAGTAGAAGGCAAATGTCCAGGCCATGCGTGAGGATGCGGTCAACAAAGGACCATCCCAGCTTGCTCAGTTTTTCTTCTCCCTTGGGATCCCAGAACAGATTCTTGCCGCCCTTGCTCACCGAAACGTTGGTATGCATGCCACTGCCATTGACGCCAACTACGGGCTTGGGCAGGAAAGAAGCCGTCATTCCCAAACTCGTTGCAACCTGACGGCAAATAAGTTTGTAGAGTTGGATTTGGTCGGCGGCGGCGACAACCTCACCGTATCCGTAGTTAATTTCAAATTGCGAAGGCGCGACCTCGGGATGATCCTTTTCGTTCTGGAACCCCATGGCGCGCTGCACCTCTGCGGTCGTATCAATGAATTTGCGCAGCGGATCGCCGGGCAGCGAATGATAATAACCGCCCGTGTTCACATACTCGAACTTGCCGGTTTCATGGTAGCTCTGTTCCGCGTCCGTGCCTTGAAATAGAAATCCTTCAATTTCATTTGCAGCGTTCAGGGTATAGCCCTCGTCTTTGTGCAGATCTTGCGCGAAGCCTTTTAACACGCCACGAATATCGGCGCTGTATGGCGAGCCGCCCTTGTCAATGACTTCGCCAAAGACGAGCATTTTCCCTGAGCCAAAAAAATCAGCCGGCGCCCAGTAGAATGCGGACCAATCAATCCCAAGGCGAAGGTCGCTTTCCCGTTGCGCGGTAAAGCCGCGAATCGAAGAGCCGTCGAATGTGAGATTGTCCCAACTCTTGATCAGGAACTTCTTGTCATAGTCGAGCATGTGCA
>PNAR01000103.1 GCA_003169715.1 Acidobacteriaceae bacterium
ATCTACTTCGATCCACCGTATACAGTTGCTCACGCCAACAACGGATTTGTGAAGTACAACGCAAAGATTTTTTCTTGGGCCGATCAGAAAAGACTTGCAGACGTAGCGAACATTCTTAGAAAAAATGGGTGCAAAGTCCTAGTCAGCAACGCCGACCACCCATCGATTCACGAGCTTTATTCAAACTTCAGGACGCACATCATAGAGCGTCATTCAATTATGGCTGCTTCTAGCCTGTTTCGCCGACCTGTAAGGGAATGTCTGTTTTATTAATGGAGTTGCTATGCTCACTAACGTGGTACCCATTGACGAGCTAGGAGGCCTCGCAAGAGCTCGGGCTAAGAATTACGAAACCAAGACAGTTTCTCCGGCAGCTGTTGATGAACATCTGCTGGCTAGTTGGGCCATCAGCAAGAAAAATCCGAAATCCGTCCGGTTGACCCGCCCGAAATCCCACGGCACACTTTTGGAAGATAGGGTTTGGACCTTGTTGTATCGAATGAGGTTCAAATTTCTTTCCGGTCGCGGCGGTGCTCAGCTGCAGGTTAATGCTGGACAGGAGAGCCCAAAAACACAAATCGACGTGGTCGCGATAGATGACGAAGTCGCTATAGCTCTTGAGTGCAAGTCTGCCGAAAAATTCGCGAAGCGTCCCCAATTTCAGCAGGAACTTGGCAAGCACTCACTTATACGTGATCGGTTTACGAACGCCGCAAGGAAACAATTCGAACCTCAATCGAAGCGGCTGGTCGTACTGGCAATGTTCGCTTCGAACGTTCTTCTCTCCGAAAATGACAAAGCTCGGGCAAAAGATGCCAACGTACTCCTTCTCGATGAAAAAGATCTGCTCTACTATGAGACTCTTATTGCACAGATCGGACCTGCGGCGAGGTACCAATTTTTGGCAGAGATCCTCCCCGGAAAGTCAATACCGAACCTCGAAATTAAAGTGCCGGCTATTCGAATTAAGATGGGTGGGTCCAATTGCTACACGTTTTCGATCAGCCCGGAATACCTACTTAAAATTTCTTATATATCTCATCGCGCGAAGGGGAAGGCGTCTGACGTTAATACGTATCAACGAATGGTGAGCAAGGGCAGGTTGAACAAAATCCGTCAGTACATTGACGACGACGGAATCTTCCCAACAAACATTGTCTTGAACCTGGATCGAAGCAAACTGTCGTTCCAGAGAAGCGCACAAGAAGAAAATTCATCTACGGAACATGGCATTGCTGGTTGGTTGGATGTACGCGCCACTTACAAGTGTGCGTGGATAATCGATGGTCAACACCGACTCTTCGCCTATTCAGGGCACCCGAATGCTGGAAAGAGTCGTGTCGCGGTTCTCGCATTTGAAGGGCTGCCCGCCAGTGAACAGGCGCGGTTATTCATAGACATTAACGCCAAGCAGAAAAGCGTGAAGCAATCATTGTTGCAGGAGCTTTACGCCGAGCTTCACTGGGACGCTGAGGATCCGACCATTCGGGTGCGCGCAATCGTTTCCAAAGCCGTCCAAGATTTAGACAGTGACGCTATGTCGCCTCTTTTTAACCGAATTCAAACCGCAGACTCTAGTAAGAGCGAGACTCGGTGTATCTCGCTTACCAGCCTTTATAGCGCAATTGAGAAAACTGAATTCCACGTGGGGAAGGTCAGACAACAGCATGTGTTGCAATATGGCCCCTTGTGGGCTGGGGACAACGACGCGACCCTCAAGCGAACTGTTTACGTTCTGAGGCACTGGTTCGATTCCATCAAGGCTGCCGTGCCGGACTGGTGGGACAAAGGATCTGGTGACGGCGGCGGCCTGGCTATGAATGACGGCGTCACCACTTGCATCATGGTCCTTCGAAGTGTCTTTCAGCAGCATGAATCCAGTAAGTTGATCGCCCTCGATAACGAGGATCTATTCGCGTACATTCAGAAATATTCAAACGCTTTAGGGGCGTATTTCGCAAAATTTACCGAACAAGACCGCAAGATGTTTAGGGACCTTCGGGGAGTTCAGGGTCAAACTAGGCGGTGGCGTAAGTGTCAGGAAGGCTTGCGGTCTGCTATTCCGAGTTTTAATCCCGAGGGACTAGACAAGTACTTGGCAGATGAAAAAGCGGAGACGAATACTAGAGGCAAGGAGATCATTGAAAGCATCGAACGGGTACTTCAGAAGGTCGTTCTGGACGAACTCAAAAGGGAGATGCCCGATGGCGATGACTGGTGGACACTCGGCGTCCCCAAGACCGTTCGGCTGAAAGTAATGCAAAAGTACGAGGAGGATGATCGTCAGCGTGGTGGATACGAGTGCTATTTCGACTTAATTGACTATCCTAAGATTGCTGCGAACAAATGGGAGCTATTTCAACCCATTATCGGGTATGGAGCCGGTGGGAAGGAAAAGCAACTTTCCTGGCTCAATTTCGTTAACCTGAAGCGGAACATTGTCGCACACCCGTCGTCAGGCAGGACCTTGAGCATAGATGAACTTAACCAACTCGATCAGTACAGTCAGTGGTTGGATCATAAGTTAGGCGACTTGAGTAATAGCGAGGTAACCGCCGCGGTGGAGACGAGTGTTGAGTAACGTACTACTCAAGCATATGCAAGTCGCTTGCAGACCCCGCGAAAATCCTCTCAGCCTTCCACCAAAAGGAAAAGGCCAACCATGTTTCCAATGATTGGCCTTTATTAATGCCAGCAACGACCGGATTTTATCCTGCTTTGCCGAAGTCCTGAGCGAAGTCGAAGGGGAAGTCGAAGGACTCCCACACACTTTCGCGTGCAGTACAATCGGCCCTGCGGGGCTTAACTTCCGTGTTCGAGATGGGAAGCCGGTGAGTCCTGGCGTGCACCAAAATCGCGCTCAGAAACCTCGGGCCGCACTCCGTGAAGCGGTGGCCTCAGCCGTCGTAGCGCGATTCGCTCGCGCGGCTGCAGAGCCTTAACTACCAGGCCCAGCCGACATTCTCGCGTTATCACGGGCGCTTGGTACCTTCGTAATCCTCCCCGCGCGAAATCGCTAGGGTAGAGGATGGACCCAGCAAATACTTCTAGCATGAGGAACTTTTCCATTTTCGCCACGCTGCTGTTCTGCGTCTTCGCCGCGAATTCATATGCGCAAGATCCCGTTCTCTACTGGAGCGCTGCCGACAGCGAGACGATCCCGTTGGAGCCCGCCAGTCTCCACGCCGGCCGCGTCTACCATCCCGCTGTCGGGGGCGGCGGCCTGCACGTGCAGATTGACTCCAGATACCCGGTCACCGTGGCCATGGCTTGGGCCGACGAATGGAACGCCGCCATGCGCCCCGGAGCCCCTGCGAATTTCAGCCTCCTCTGCATAAAGGAGCATGTCACCAGCGCGATTTACGAGTGTCACCTTCCCTCCGATCGGCCGATGATCATCACCTTCCGCGATGAGCGCAGGCCCGAGAAGCCCGTCCTCGCCACCATTGGCGCCATTCTCGGACCAGGAGCGCGGCAATTCATTTCGCCCAACGATCTCCACATCCAGTACTACACTTGCATTCAACCTGAGTTCCACTGGCGACGCATCCTCGACGAAAAATATCAGATCACGCCGGTACCCAAGGTC
>PNAR01000436.1 GCA_003169715.1 Acidobacteriaceae bacterium
CGACTCCGGTTGCCGCTGGAAGCGCGAGTGGTGCAAACCGCTCGCGATCATGATGTGATGGTTCTCTGCTCGCTCGCAGAAGAGAAAAAAAAGAAGAAACTGCAAAAACTTGGGGTTCGAGTCGAGCAAATCGCTGTGGGCGCGACGGATGGCAGGCCCGACATGGCGGCCATTGTGAGTGCTCTGGGAGATCTGGAAGTTACAAGCGTTCTAATAGAGGGCGGTGCCCATGTGAATTGGGCGGTGCTCGCGTCGGACATCGTGGACAAAGTTTTTCTGTACTATGCGCCAAAGATACTCGCGGGGGAAGAGTCCATTCCATTTGCTTACGGACAAGGATTCAGAAATTTGCGCGACGCTCCTCACGTCAAGTCTTTGTCCCTGCATCGTTTTGCAGAAGACTTCGCCGTCGAGGGATATTTGCGAGATCCTTACGCGGACTGAGTGAACGATATTGTTCCCGACGCGAATATCATTCGGAGGAAGAACTTGTTTACTGGGATCATCGAAGAGGTTGGGACCGTAGCGGGCATTACACAACGGAAAAAGAATCGCCGCCTTACGGTTGCCTCTTCGCGGCTGGTTAAAGAATTGAAAAAGGGAGATAGCGTCTCCGTCAGCGGCGTCTGCCTTACTGCTGTCGAAATTACTCCAACAAGTTTCAGCGCCGATCTCGCGCAGGAGACGTGGGCTCGAACATCGTTTTCCCGAATTAAATCCGGATCGCTGGTAAACCTCGAGCTTCCGCTGCGCGCCGACGCCCGCTTCGGTGGACACATTGTTCAGGGGCATGTGGATGGCGTTGGGACATTTGTGGAACTCGCCAAGAACCTCGACGCGGAGGATTACTGGTTAACTGTCGAAATGCCCGGCGAATTGACGCCTCATGTGGTCTTGAAAGGTTCGATTTCTATAGAAGGAATCAGCCTGACCGTGGCAAAAGTGGAAGAAAAAAGCATTTCACTCGCGATCATTCCGCACACGGTGAAAGTGACCAACTTGACGTCTTTGAAACCGGGCGATCCGGTAAATCTCGAAACAGACATAATCGCAAAGTACGTCGAGAAGATGATGTGGACACGACCATCAAGCAGCAAAATCACGCTGGAAAAACTTGTGCAACAGGGATTCTGAGACGGTTGGTCAGTTTGAAAAGTTGTTTTATCGAAGTCATCCTGACGGACTTTTAGTCTCTCGCGTGCAGCGCGGTTGCTCTTGCTTAGCGCGAATCCGCTACACGCGAGATCCCTCGCAAGCTCGGGATGACGTCTCATCTTTTTCAAACTGACCTCTGAAAGTCGAGCCCTTACCCCTGCGCACGCAGTATCGCGTCTTTCGGAAGTCCGAACGGTCTTATGCCGCAAGCTACGCGTCCAGCCTCATCTCATCCATTTCCAGAAATTCTTTCACGATAGGCTCCTCGCTTTTTTCCATCTCGGCAAAAGTTCCAAAGAACAGTACCTTGCCCTCATGCAAGAAGACGATCCGATTTGCCAGCTTTTTTGCCAAACGCATGTCATGTGTTACGACGACGCTGGTTAGCCGCAACTGAGTTTTCAGCCTCTTGATGAGATCGCCCAACAACTGCGCCATAAGTGGGTCAACCATGGTTGTCGGCTCATCATAGAGAACACACTCCGGCTGCGCCGCCAGGGCCCGTGCAATCGCGACCGACCGTTTCATCCCGGTTGACAGATCCGACGGAAGCAATTCTCCCATGTCGGCAACGCCCACCATCTCTAACAAGCCATCCACAATTTGAAAAATCTGGTCTTCGGTGATTCCTTTTCGTTCTCGAAGCGGAAAGGCAATATTTTCCCGGATTGTAAGCGAATCAAACAGCGCGCCGTTCTGAAATACCATCGTCACTTTCTTGCGTATCTGCTCCAGTTCATCCTCGGTAGAGTCGGTGATATCTTGTTGATCCACGATGACGCGGCCCGAATCCGGCTTCATAAATCCCATAATGATTTGAAGGGTCACCGATTTACCCACTCCGCTGCGGCCGAGAATGCACACTGTCTCCCCGGTTAGCACATCGAAGTTCACGTGCTCGAGGACGTTGTTATCGCCAAAAGACTTCGACACATCCTTGAAAGCAATGTACGGACTGGGTTGTTCCGATGCACTCATTGGGTTCGCTTGCTCTCCAAATATAGTTCGTCCGCTTTCCCGTTGTGTTTGAACTGAGCTTGCGCATCTGCCCATTCCTTCGGAGTGTTCACATTTCGAAACATGTCTAAATCAAATCCCAGATGCACCATCTCTTGCTCTTCGATCACCCTGGTCTGAACGCCGGCAAACAAGGTATCAATTTTATTCTGTCCACGAATCAGCGCTTTTTCGCTCACCGCGGCAAACTCCCGCCGGTAAATGGCGCACAAAGGATGCAAATATCCTCGGGTCCACGGCATGGTGACGACTGCATCGCTGCTGCGCGCTTCCGAAATAAGAAAATCAAGAAATCGCTTTTCGACAAAAGGAGTGTCAACGGCGATGATGAGATTAAAGTCTGTGGAGGTTTGCGTGAGGGCCGCGTGGATTCCTCCTAACGGGCCTCGATCCGCATAAATATCCTTGACCGCGGTTCCGTACATGGTGAACTTAGCCGGATCGCCGAGGATACGAACGTCTTCCGTTATCGGTCTCACCAGTTCCAGAGCCCGCTCCAACAGTGTGCTCTCGCCAAGTTGTAGAAAGGCCTTGTCCTGTCCCATGCGCGCGCTTTTGCCGCCCGCAAGCACGAAAGCAGTTACGTCGTCCACGCGCTGATGATACACGGTGTCCGAGCCAAACTTAGAGTTGAGTCCAGATTCCCTTTTGCTTCTATTTCACTTAAAGCCTTTGTTTATCGAGACTCACTCCGGGCCTTCTTCCAAATACACAAAAGTAACCTACCCAACTTTGCCCCTCCGTTAGATGATGGTGATCCGGCGTTTTCCAATCCGGAACACGATCATGCCTCAGAAATTACTGGACGCCATTCTGCTTCGCAGTTGCTCCCACGAGTTTTCCTGGCCGCGGCGGGCGCCGGATGGCCATTATTACCAGGTTTGCCTGCTTTGCGCCGCCGAGTACAGATACGACTGGGAAACGATGCGCCGTACGGAACGCCTGGAACAGCACGCTACCGAAGGGTCTATTCCCGAAGATAAGCGAAGCTACAAATCAACATGGATGCCTCGTGCGCGTCGCCTCAAGTTCGTGGCTCCGCTGCGTTACCGCGTGCGAAATGCCGGAAACTGGGCGGATGGAACCATTGAAAACCTCAGCCAATCCGGACTGTTCTTCCACGGATCATTGCAGTTGCCATCCAATACTTTGGTGGAGATGATTTTTGAAATGCCGGAGGAAATTTCCGGCCAGAAAAACAGTAATGTGCTGTGCCACGGGCGTGTAATTCGTGCCAGACCAGCATTGGATTGCCCCGACGTGGTTGAACTCGCCGTGACCATTCTGGACTATAAATTTATCCGCCACAACTGAGCGAACCGGAACTGTTGCATTCCGGAAGATCCCAGCATTGAAAAGTCCGACTCGCGACGCTATAGTGCGAATAACGACTTTTCAATGAGTGGACGCGGCCATTCTGCATCTAATAAACAAAGCAAATACAGGAGTCTGTTATGAAGACTAGAGTTTCGCTGTGCCTGAAGACAATCACGCTCGTGATCATCTTGATCGCGGCGGTTGGCTGCTCTAAAGCTCCGAGTGATTCGCAAATCGCAACCGATATACAAAATAAATTGAGCGCTGATTCCGGACTCCAGGGGAAGCAGCTTGTGGTGCAGGCTGTGAACGGGACCGTCACGCTTTCAGGTACGGTGGACAATGATGCTGAACGGGATGCCGCTGTAAGATACGCCTCCTCCGAAGCAGGAGTAAAGCAGGTCGTAAACAATCTGGAAGTTGCGCCGGCAGCCGCGCAACAGCAGGCACCGGCGCCTATGCCGGAGACTCCAGCGGAAGAAAATCCCAAGCCATCCACCTCTTCCCGGCGACACCGCAGGCATTCGGGTGAGAACAACGAATCAGCTTCCGGCCAGAATAACGGCAACAACAACAATATGCCGATGGCCTCGAACGCGCCTCCTCCCGTGGATAATCAGGAGACAGCTGCGCCCCCGCCGCCACCTCCCCCCCCTCCTCCGCCCCCGCCACAAAGGGTCACGATTCCGTCCGGGACCTCTCTTGCGGTACGGTTAATTG
>PNAR01000179.1 GCA_003169715.1 Acidobacteriaceae bacterium
CGGTGCCCTTGAACGCGATGTGTTCGAACATGTGCGCCAATCCGGTCTCGCCCTGGGGATCTTGGGCGGACCCGGCATCTACCAGCGTAAAGAATGAAAATACCGGCGCTTCAGGACGCTCGCAAATAATTACGGTCAGACCGTTCGGCAAAGTCTTGACGGTAACCCGCTTCTCGAAGGAGGCAAGATCCTGAGCGGAGGCCGAAGTTGCGAGACCGATAATCGTCAAAATGGAAAAAAGAACAACATAGTTGCGGGGACGAGATGTCATTAAGCCTCCACGATGTTGACGGCAAAGAAATAAAGAGAGTGGAAGTTTGAAATTACGTGCCTCAAGGGGAGATTGTCAAACCAGCGGGCGCGAATAGTGGCTTAGTTTGAACAAATCNNTGTGTCAAGGACTTTGCTTGCCTGGTAGTGGCTTAGTTTGAACAAATCCCTCGATCTCGCGAGCAGCGAAGTTGCTCTTGTTTAGCGTTATCCGCTGCACGCAATATCCCTCGCAAGCTCGGGATGACGCCTTAAACTAAGGCAGAAATTTCAAACCGAGCCATTACCGGGACGCGAGTGATCGCCAGAACTTGCCCTTCTAAGTAGATGAGCTTCTGCCGCGCGATGCAAATAGCACATTCCAATTTCTCCGAATCTGCATCCAAAGACGAGATTTAAGATAGAAGGCGGCATGGGTAATTCACAGACAATAGAGATTGAAGGTAAATCGCTGACCCTCACGAATCTGGATAAGGTCCTTTATCCAGCGGTGGGTTTTACAAAAGGACAGGTCATTGATTATTACGCCCGCATCGCTCCGGTATTGGTCCCTCAACTTTCCGGACGACCCCTCACGCTAAAGCGTTATCCCGGCGGGGTGGATCAGGAATTCTTCTTCGAGAAAAATGCCACCAAGCATCGTCCCGATTGGGTGAAGACGGCTCCAATTTGGAGTGAGGGCAATCAGCGAAACGTGAACTACATTTTGGCCAACAGTCTGCCCACATTGATCTGGGTCGCCAACCTGGCGGCTATCGAACTGCACCCTTCGTTGTCATTGGCCAAGAACATCACTTGTCCTCGCATGATGGTCTTTGATCTTGATCCGGGTCCTCCTGCGAATATCGTCCAGTGTTGCCAGGTGGCTCTCTGGCTGCGCGGAATCTTCGAACACTTCGGGCTGCAAAGTTTTCCGAAGACATCGGGGTCGAAAGGACTGCAAATATATGTCCCACTGAACACGCCTACAAACTATGACGTGACGAAGCCTTTCGCGCATGCTCTGGCTCGCTTATTGGAGACGGACCACAAAGAGCTGGTCGTCTCCGATATGAAAAAACAATTACGCGTAGGGAAAGTGCTGGTGGACTGGAGTCAGAACGACGAGCACAAGACGACGGTGAGCGTTTATTCGCTAAGGGCGCGGGAGCGTCCTACGGTTTCTACCCCGGTGAAATGGGAGGAAGTCGAGCAGGCTTTCAAGAAGAAAGATACCAAACTCCTCGTCTTCGAAGCCGGCCAGGCGATTGAGCGGGTTGAGAAGATGGGAGACCTCTTTGAACCCGTGCTTACGTTAAAACAAAAATTACCGAGGTTGCCCGGCATCGAAGAAGCGCAACCAGAAGCGATTGCGACCGGGATAGATCTCGCGGCCCAGGCGGAAGAAGTGCCAATCCGCAAACGGCGCGCTGCGCCAAAACGCACACCCGTGAAGAAAAAAGCTCGGAAGGTATAATTTGTTTTCTCTGCCCAATTGCATCCGTCCATTTTCGTGAGCATCCGAGTGCGGGCTGAGGTTTTGACGACGGCTTATCATGGCGCAACTTTACATGGGCACCTCAGGATGGGCGTACCCCAGTTGGAAGCCGGATTTCTATCCAGCCAAGCTGCCGCAGAAGAATTTTCTTCAGTATTATGCCAGCCAACTGAATACCGTCGAAGTGAATTTTACTTTTCGTCAATTATTGAAGGAAACGACTGCCCAGAAGTGGATTGCCGAAAGCCCGGAAGGCTTCCGCTTCGGAATCAAAGCTCATCAGGTCATCACACATATCAAGCGGCTAAAGAAAACGGAAGATTTTATCCCACGTTTCTTGAGCACCATCGAACCGCTGGCGCGCGCCGGTAAACTCGGGCCGTTGCTATTTCAACTTCCTCCCAACATGAAGGCCGATATCGAAGTGCTAAGAGAATTTCTCGTCGCCTTGCCGCGTACGCTTCCGTTGGCGTTTGAGTTCCGTCATGAATCCTGGTTCACCGACGAAACTTTCGACTTGCTGAAGGCTCACAATCGCGCGTTGTGCGTCGCCGAAACCGAAGAGCGAATTACTCCAGACGTCACCACCGCGGAGTTCTGCTATTACCGCTATAGAAAACCTGTTTACACGCAAGAAGAGCGTACCGCGATGGGGAACCGGATTCGCGAACATCTCCAAAATGGGCGGGATGTCTTCGCATACTTCAAACATGAAGACACGCCACAGGGCGCGCTTTACGCAGTTGAAGTCTTCAATCAACTCAGGGAGGCATGAAGTTTCAACATAGCTACGCGCGTCCCCATCAGACCGAGCGACGCTCAAAGTACTTCCGAGAAGTCACGTCTGAATCAACCAAATACCTGCGTGCCGTCTGCTCCGCAAGGCTCCGATCTGCTTTTTTGGATTTCGAAAAGTAATCTTGCTCTTGTTACATTTTACGGACGCATGACAAAGCGCGGATCGCTGCGGCGTTTTCTCAACTCATGGTTACAGTCACCTCAGCCAAATTTGGCTCGAGGAACTTTCCATGACAAGATTCTTTCAGCTCGTACTTCTTGCGACCGCTCTTATAACCGCCCTCGCTGGCCCCGCGTCCAGCCTGATCGCTGATGGGCCAGGCCCATGGCCCGATCCGCCAACCGTCAGCTTTGTAAACAGCTAGATTCCGTGTTGGGGATGCTGGATCAAACGTTCGCGTCACCTGTTACCGTCGGATAACACTGGGGTGTTGTCTTCGATCGCAGGGAAAGCGTCCCCATACATTCTCCCGCTTGCGAAATGATCCCGGCAGTGTTCCCTTCGGGTCGTGCCAATTGGAAACTGATCCGGGGCTAAGCTTTGTCGCGGTGCACAGTCTGCATCGAGAACGCCGGCATGCAAACCGCAATATACTCCGCTCCGCCTTCATTGGGGGTCGAATATCGAACCCATTCTCCCGGGTGCGCAATGACTGCTTGACCTGCGATTACGTCCATCGCACCTTCTTTGTGGTAAACGCGGACCATTCCTTTTAGGACGACTGTAACTTCCTCGAATTCGGGGGTCTGCCCAGGTTCTTCCCATCCTTCTGGGCTCCGCATATGGGCTACGCTCATCGCCGAAGTCTTGCTATTGACCTGCCCAATATATTCATCTATCAACTTTGGTTTATTTCCCGCACAAGCAATTCGAGTGGGTTGGGATAGAAGCGTAGGCATGAACACCTCCGTTGTTGACGTGAGACAACTCTATCAAAAGAGATCAAGCGCTAATAAAGATTCAAGAATAGTGGAAGTTAAGACCGGGGTCTGCGTGCGGTGCGGTGTCGGCGAATTAAATTCCGGCGGCGAACGCCCGCGTCTTCTCCGATTGGGCGGCGGCCAGGATATCGAGCGATGGAAAAGCGACCGGAACAGTCGTTGTTCTCTCCGGGGGCATGAAACCGCCTTGGCTTGCTTGCACCAGCATTTCCAAAGCCTTGCCCGTGTTTGGAGGCACAATCACTGTGCCGGAGAGCAATCCTCTCTTTATCCATGCGAGCCCGGTTTTCGAAACTCCATCCACCCCAAGGTAGGGAAGATTTAACCATCGATCACGGCCGGCATTCTCCGGAAGTTCCTGAAATGCTTTTCGCGCGCCGATCGCCATGGCATCATTTTGAGCGGCAATCACGTCCATATGACTTTGGCGGGAAGTGGACAGGCGCAACCATGAGCTGATCGCTTTATAAGCGCTGGATTCAGTCCAATTTGCTTTCACCAGTTTTACCTGAATATCGCCCTTGGTTTCGTACATGCCAGTGGTTCGATGTTTCGTCGCTATGCTTTCACTGGGTCCCTGAATGTAGAGGACGGATCCACCTTTTGGCAGCAGAGCATTGAACTGATGACCCTGAATGCGGCCGATTTCTTCGTGGTCGGAGGTCACTGCAAAGATTGGAACTCGATGTGATCGGCGCAGCTCGGAAATGTATTCCACGTCACGGTTGAGCACTCCCCAGCCAATTCCCGCGGCTACTGCCGCTCTCGCTACTTGAGGCAGCGCGGTGCCACCGACAGGCTCGAAAATGATTCCGTCAGGATGCGCGTCACGCGACTGAATAATTTTCAGCAACTGCTGGCTCTGCGTGATGGAATCGTTGTC
>PNAR01000068.1 GCA_003169715.1 Acidobacteriaceae bacterium
GGCTCCACGTGTGGGCCAGATATATCTCTTGTCCCCGTTTCACGATTTGCTCGACGTCATGGGGGTGGAAGAACGCGAATTCAATTTTCTGCGCAAGATCACTGGCGTCTCCAAGCCTAAAAAAGACGAGCTCATCATCTCCGAAATAGTCTTGAATTCCTTTGGCTTGTGGAGCGATTACGGGCTTGCCTAAGGCTAAGTACTCGAAAATGCGAGTGGGCGTATTTATCTCGGTGAAGATGTTGCGATGATTTGGTATGATGCCGAGATCGCAACTCTCAATTGCTTCGACAATTTGGTTGAGATTTCTCGCGCCTGCGTACTCAACGATCTCTTGCAGTCCGCGTTTCCGCGCCGATTCCATAACCTCTTCGAAAAAAGGAGTACGCTCGCCACACACCCTAAGCCTTGCAGTCGGGATACGTTTTCTCACGATTTCGAGAGCATCCACCGCGAGGTCAAACCCGTTTCGCCGCACCAGCGATCCATGATACAGAATGACAAAGGGCTGGGCAGGATCTCTTCCATTTATGCTTCTCGATCTAGGACGTTGGAACTGGAAAATGTCGTCATCAGGCGAATTCAGGACCACATTTATCTTCTCAGGCGCACAACTGCGGGATGAGTAGATTTTCTTACAGGCGAGGTTGACCGTGAGCACGACATCCGCGAAACGAATGCTCCATTTCTCGAATCGCTTCAGAATACGAATGCCAAGGCTCTCCTCCCGCAGCTTAAAGATGGTCTGCATGAGCTCCGGCATTGGATCGTGAAGATCCAAAATGACTTTGGCGCCCAAGGCCTTTGGAACCAATGCGCTAAAGACGAGAAGGTCAGGCATGTTATGCACGTGCACAAAGTCATATCTCCGAGTTAAGGATCGGAACGCAAGGCAGACAAACGACGTCAGGATGAAAGCAGCATACTGGCACACATAACTCATCTTGCCGCCACGGTGTCGCCTCATCGGAACACGGAAGACGTTGACGCCGTTGATGGTCTGGCGCCGTGGTTCCTTCTCACTTTCCCGGAGGCAGATGAGATCGATCATTGCCCCTTCCTTGGCAAAAGCCTCCGCGGCTCGACGGGGTCGAGGATCGGCAGGGTAATGAGAAAATAGGAGGACAGCCGCACGCCTGCCATGGAGGCGTTGTCGGCTGTTGATAGCAGCCAATGGCGGCGACAATACAGGTTGAAGCGAGTTGTCGCGATCAACCCAGATTCTTTCTCTCGAAGTAGCGGACTTTATGCGTATTGGTTGGGCCGGAGACTCGCTCTGCTTTATATAAGCAGCTACTTCTCTAGGCAGCGCGTCCCAGTACGCACCAGAATACTTGGAACGGACATACGTCAAGAACTCCTTGTAAAGTTCGCTTGGGTACGCGCCCGCCCTTCCGTTTAACCGGTCGAAGGCCATGTAATCAGGGTGAGTATCGAGCAACACCATCCCTCCGTGGTCCGCAAGCCAGTCGAGCTTTCGCATCCAAATCTTTGGCGTCTTCTCCCTCAACAATAAGAAGAGAGTCGAATCCTGAGGGAGGGTGTACGGAAGTTCCACGTAGCCCTGGCGAGGGTGGTCGAGAGCCGACTTCGAAGGCTTGCGCGAACCGGGCGGCTGAGAGTTGAGAGATGCGCCATTTGGCCCCGGAATCCAAAAGGGGAAAATTGTATGGCGTCCTTCCGGCTGCGGCTCAAAGGGATCGGTGTCGAAAGTCGAAGCATCATATTCGATGTCCAGCTCGTGTAACCAATCCAACTCATGCAGCATGAATCCCGACCTGAATCCCGTTGCACCCCATTCCTGGATGTAACGATTAATGCGCCCGGCTCGCTGTTTGAACTGCCGGTGAGACGCAAAGAGCCGGCCGTCGTGCTTAAGGTCGTGTATTCCCACCTCAAACCCGTTCCGCATTAGTTCTTCTCTCAGTTCCAGGGGAACGTTGTAGTCGCCTTCAGGGATAAAATTGAACGAAGACCGGAATCCTAAGTCGCGTTCGAGCTGCATCAATTGTCTGCATTTGGACAGGCCCGCTCGACCTTCGACATCATGAGTCAGCACAAGGGCGAACTTCTTCCCGTCCGGCCATCCCGGCCAGCCTTTCGGCGGAGATTCCGATCCCGGCATGACGGGCCATACGTCCATCACGCGCTTGCGGATGCGTTGCGCAATGAGGCTCCGAACCTTCATTCGGATGCCGCGCGGGATGAGGGGCTTCAGCCCGAAGTAAATTCTGTTGCGGAGCACGGCATTTGCGGCAGTTACGCCGCCGGCGACGACGCTATGATTCGGAGCTGAGCCACTTCGGCCCAAAGGATCGGGCTTTGTTGAAGACAACCGAGACGTTGTTGCGCTCTGTCTGCAGCTTGGCATAGCCGCGCTTTACCAGATCGCGATCGTTCTTCTCGGCTTCTACAACCAGTAGCATCTTGTCCATGAAGGCACTCATACCCCAAGTGGGGCTGATCTGGCTTAGCGGCGGCAGGTCGAAGATGATGTAGTCATAGTCACTCGCCTTCAAATTGGGCATGAGATCAAAAAACTTC
>PNAR01000438.1 GCA_003169715.1 Acidobacteriaceae bacterium
AGTGCAACGAACTGGCGATCAATGGTACGCGGCGGTTTGTAAGATTCAATCGCGAGGTCTCTTACGTTCATCTCAGTCGGTTTAATCTGCGGAGATGTCAGGACGTCATTATCCGTGACGACTAGACCCTGCGAGGGAGCGTTTGGCAACTCCGACAGGGGCACTCGAGCTTGGGCATTCGCATGTGAGGGAGTAAAAGCCAGCGATCCGAAACTAAGAACAAGGCAGGCAATACGGGGGGAAAAGGCCACGGTCGGACAAAGAATGTTCATAAACAGCTACCAATTTCGGAGTGTAAGGGGAAACGCGTCGTAGCAGAGAACTCTCAGGATTGTTTTACGGAAGCCGGAATTCGAGGCATAGCCTGGGTGCTAGCGGGGGGCGGTCTCTTCGAGTTTGGCGTATGACCATCAATATCCGGCGTTCCCTCGCTTAGTCCAACTACTGATGTCTTGTCGGGGTCGAGAGCGACGTCCTCGCGTTCCGCGCCTGCCGCAAAACCTGGGAAGTAGTGGAGGGCTGCCGTTGTGACCGCAGCGTTTTGCAGGAATCGTCGTCGATCCATGGCTCATTCACCTCTGCCATATCGGCAAGAAAAAATGGATGTCTTAGAAGATCAGGTCCAATGCTTGCCGGACTCAACCCAACGAAACTTCGAGCGGATTCCCGTCGAACTCCACGTTTCGGACCCTGTCCCCGAGTTTCACTTCGAGCTTGCGCCGCAATGGAGGCAACATTCTCGATCCTGGCGCCAAGGTTAATTTCAGGGTATGTCGGGCTTCGTTCCACTCCATTTGCATTCCCATCCATTGGCCTTTGCGATAGTCGAATGAAATGCCATCGTCTTCATAGAGCGGGAACGACCCATCGGTCCCGGGATATATCGTGACTGACATTGGCTCATCAACCTTCTCGTCCGCGTATTGCTTAACTGGACCAAGAGGAAGAATTGATCCCGCACGAATGTAAAGCGGCATCGTTTCCAAATCAACCGCGCGGCTGATCTCGCGGCCGCCTTCGATACGCTCGTCAGTCCAGAAGTCATACCACGCTCCTCGCGGGAGATAGACTTTGCGCGAAGTTGCTCCCTTCTCGACCACAGGGGCCACCAGCACATCCCTGCCCCATAAGTATTCGTCTCCGCGAGAGACCGCCACAGGATCATCGGGATAATGCAGCCACAACGCACGCAGGATCGGCATACCCGTCGTCGCGCATTCGCGCACCGCGCTATACAGGTAGGGCAACATCCGATAACGCAGTTCCAGATACTTGCGGCAAATGGGCTCGACTTTGGTGTTATGCAACTCGCTGACATCGGGGACGGCAGCTTCGGAATAGCGGCTGATCTCGATTGGTCCCAGATCGCCGGTGTTCCATCCCCACGGAAGCCTCAATTTCCACGTACGACCGTGAGAGCGAAAAAGAGGACAGAACGCTCCGAACTGAAACCAACGCACGAATAACTCAGCAGTGAACTCTTTGGTGGGAACGAATCCACCAATATCAGTACCCCAGTAGGGGATTCCCGTGAGCGCGGTATTGATGCCGTTCGGAATGTGGGTTGCCAGTGTCTCCCAAGTCGAATCCACATCTCCGGACCAAAGAAATGACGCGTAACGCTGCATGCCAGCGTATCCGTTTCGGTGTAGCGCATATGGACGCTCATTCGGACGGTCTATCTGCGGGCCTTCCCAATACATTCGATTGCGGACCAGACGGGACTCGATGTCGAGGGGATCGCCTTCATCCGGCCACCACCCGCCCACTCCTTGTGCGAAAACTTTGCGATGCGCATCCCAGTAGCAGCTCGCTTCTTCCTCGTCGAACCGCTCCAGATCGCAGCGGTCCCGAACGGTTCCGATTAATCGGTCCGCCAAGATCACGGCGTGAAGCACAGTCCGGAAGTTTTCCTTGCGAAGCTCTGCGAGAATTTCTTTCGGATCAGGAAACACGCGGGAGTTCCAGGAAAACGAACCATTCTCAGTATTCCAACCCGATGGACAAAAACCGGTGCCTAGATAAATCAGTGCATCACAAGGTAACTTCTTTTCACGAAAAGTCTTTGCCTCTGAAAGTACTTCCTCGCGGCTGGCGAGTGTCCGGTGAGATTGCTGGTAACCAAAACTCCACAGCGGAGGCATTTCAGCATGTCCAGTAAGCCGCGCGTACTCTGCCATGAGTATTTTCGGTTCGCGTGCGCCGGTGACGAAAATGTCCAATGGAAGGCCGCTGTCGGCGGCAGGCAGGAACTTACCTTCGGCCCCGGTGAGGTCGAACGTGCCGAAGGGCTGATGAAAATAAATCGTCCAGCCTGCGGTGCCGATCAACCATGGAATGGGTACCCGGCCACCATGCGTTCGCAGTTCGTAGCCTCCCTGCCCACTTCGCATGGGGTCCGACGATCCGCGGCGGTCGAATTGAGGACCACCCTCACCAAGCCCGAGCAATGGCGAATCATCGGTTGCGAATGAAAGCGCGCCCGTTTCCTGATCCCACTTCAGGGTTTGGATCGGCTCGTCTTTGAGATTAGTTATTGCAAAAGTTACCGGATCAGAAGATATCTTTATTTTTAGATTGCCGGCAGTGACCGTTTGGGCGGTGACTTCACCGTGCAACCTCCGAACCGGCGGCCCCCACGATGCCTTGACCAGCGAACCATTCATGGGAATGGCGACGGCGTGGCCGCGGCTAATTGGAACGATACTTAGGCGCACCGTATGTGCGCTGATAGATGCAATTTGAATTTCGAAATCTCCGCCATTGATGATGTGGGATGGCTCGGTACCGTTTAACTGCGCCGGTAAAAGAAATGCCGCTGAAGCGGCACTCATGGTTTTCAGTATTTCGCGGCGATTATATTGTTTCGACACAGTCCGGATATAATATACAAGATTTGGGAGATCTAAGTCCTCTTTTTGAACGTCAGCAGACGAAGTAATTGAAAAGGAAAACCTTGAGACGAGTCTCGAAGTCAAGCTGGATTCTGCCGTTGGTTGTGCTTGCGGCTTTATCAATGGCAATACTCACATTCGCTGACGATCTACCACAGGCACCCGAGAGTTCGGTGCAGACTTTGACTCCAAAGCCAGGATTTTTTACGGAACCGGGAGTGGCGATCAATCCTCGCGATCCAAATCAAGTGGCAGTCGCGTTCCAGGATAACGCTCACATCGCATACTCCGTGGATGCCGGGAAAAAATGGCAGATCGCGGTCGGCACGGAGCCGCCAAATTATCGCGTTTCCGGCGATGTCTCCGTCGCGTATGACAATCTGGGTCACGCCATCCTTTGTTATATGGCGTTCGATAAGCTGGGAACGTTCAATTACTGGGGACACAATTCGTCGCGAAACGGTCTGTTCATACGTCGCTCGATGGACGGCGGCAAGACATGGGAAGCGCAACACATCCCGATTATTGAACATCCGACCGAACCCGGTGTTCCGTGGGAAGACAAGCCTTACATTGTCGCGGACAGTACTCAGGGGACTTATGGCGGCAACCTGTATGTTGGGTGGACGCGCTGGACATTGAGCGATTCTGAGATTCTGATATCCCGCTCGACGGAGGGAGGGAAGACTTGGTCGAAGCCTGCCGAAATTGACGATCACCCCGGCCTTCCTCGCGACGACAATGGTGCCGCAGAAGGATTTGAAGGAACTGTTGGCCCGGACGGAACGCTATACATAGTTTGGGCGCAGGAGAATAAGATCATGTTTGTCACTTCGCACGATGGCGGGAAGACGTTCTCGCATGCGCGCGAAATCATTCCGACCGCGCCAATTATGTTTCAAATTCAGAATCTGGAGCGCACCAACGGCTTTCCCCAGATTGCAATTGATCCGCGTGGCGGACAACAGAGTGGCAAATTGTATGTAACCTGGTCCGACTATCGGAATGGCGACACTGATATTTTCATTTCCAGTTCGAATGATCATGGCAAAACTTGGAGCGCAGCGGATCGGGTAAATAACGATCCCGTCCACAATGGCGCCGACCAATTTTTCCAATGGCTCGCGGTTGATCCGGCTGATGGTGCGGTGAATGTCGTGTTTTATGACCGCCGGGGAGATCCTGCGAATCGAAAACAGATAGTGGTGCTCGCCCGCTCCACCGACGGAGGAAGTTCCTTCAACAACTTCGCATGGACCAGTGAACCTTTCGACGCGAGCGGCGTTTTCTTTGGAGACTACACCGGGCTTGCTGCTTTGAATGGCCGCGTCTACGGAGTTTGGACGGAGAAACCGGCAAAGAAAGAATCCTCCCCTAATTCGACAAACGAAGAAACATCAAAAGCACATCACGGAACGATCGTGCGCGTGGGAGTTGCCGATTTCAGCGCGCCCAACAACTCCCATTAGTGGGATGGGCTGGAACGTCTGCTGTAGCTACCGCCTCCGGCGATTGCCGAATGACCCTTGGCTATCCTCTTTAATCTCAAAATTGTTCGGCGGCGTCACGCCCAGCAAATATTGAACGAAATAATCCCAACGCCTGCGTATGAGATAGAGAGCGTGATCGCCGCTTTCCCCGTGATACATATTGGGGACGAATAACATATCGAAATTCTTATTCGCCTTCATCAGTGCATCGGTGAAGCGCATCGTCTCAACAGGATGCACATTGTCATCAATGTCGCCATGTTCTATCAGCAAATGCCCCTGGAGCCGACCGGCCATTGTGACATTGGACTGTGCCGCATAATCGTCTCCCACCGGATATCCCTGATACGCCTCGTTCCACCACGCTTTGTCGAGGCGGGGATCGTGGTCGCCCGAGATAGAGACTCCGACTTTGTAAAACTCGGGAAAGACCAGCATGGCGTGGGCGGCGCCGTATCCTCCCGCCGATGTGCCGTAGATGCCGACCCTTGTGGCATCCATGTAAGAGTATTTGGCGGCCATTTGCTTGATCATGGCTACGTGATCTTCAAAGGAGCCTCCTAGATTGTGGTACGAGAAGAGATGAAACGTCCGCGACCGTCCTGCTGTCCCGCGGCCGTCAACCATTACAACGATGAAGCCCAACTCCGCCATGGATTGCAGCCGCAGAGTTCCGCCGAAAGTCTTAGGAACGAAGAAGCCCTGCGGCCCGGTGTAAACCTGCTCAATGACTGGATATTTTTTCGAGGGGTCGAAATTCGACGGGCGCCATATCAAGCCATAGAGGTCGGTGCTGCCGTCGGCGGCCTTCCCCTGAAATGGTTCGGGAAATTTCCATCCCGTCGCAAGCAGTTCGCTCGCATCGGCTTTTTCAAGCTCGCGAACCATGGACCCGTCTTTGGCCCGACGCAAAACGGATTCTCCTGGCAGGTCGGCACGAGAGTAGTTGTCCACAAAGAACGATCCATCCGGGGAAACGCTGACGGAGTGATTGGCATTCTCCGGTGAAAGCAGCGTCAATCCTTTGCCATCAAAACCCACGCTGTACAAATGTGTCTGATATGGGTCTTCGTTTTTCTCACGGCCGTTTGCCAGAAAAAGTATCCGACGATTCTTCTCGTCAACGTATTCAATTCGTTGAACTACCCACGGACCTTGCGTTACCTGATTCTTTAATTGTCCGGTTTTCCCATCGTAAAGGTACAAGTGATTCCAGCCATCCCGTTCAGAGCTGGCCAGTATCTCGCCTGTCGCATGCACGTAGCGAAAGAAAGTCTCGCCTGGATCCAAGTATTGATCGGAATGCTCGCGCCGCAAGACTTTCTGCTCACCTGTGTCAGGGTCAATGACGCGAAACTCTTTGGTCTTGAATCCGCGGTCGTCGCTGTCGTAGTAGATGGTCTTGCTGTCGGGAAACCATTCGAATCCGGGGGCCGTCTTGAAAGGGCAATTCGATGGGATCGGTCTTAACCTCAACACGTTTCCCAGACTGGATGTCGAAGATGATGGGTTCAGCCTTCGCTAGCACCTCTCCCGGCAGCGGGTACACATAGGTGAACGCCTTGGGCCGGAGCTGGTCTGGAGGGACGAACTGAAGACTCGTAAAA
>PNAR01000399.1 GCA_003169715.1 Acidobacteriaceae bacterium
TTGGAAACTCTGGGACCATGCCTTGACCGAAGAAATTGCCAAAGTTGCAGATGTCGAGTGCGATACGGTGCAGCGCTGTGAAGAGCGCGTTGACAGCACGTTTTACCGCATGGCCAAGGTTTTTTGGCGCGGCAGCAACGAGCGAAGCATGGCGCTCCCGGGATCGTCCAATTTTGACGCCGATCAGATGGTCGAAATCGGGCAGCGCGTCATGGAAGATGCTGCGAAGGCCGGCAAGTGCGTGATCGTAGGCCGCGGCGCTCCCTACTTTTTACGCGAGCAGCCCAACGCCTTCCACGTATTTCTATACGCTTGCCGCTCCGAAAAACTCCGCAGAATCCTCGCCCTGGGCAAAAATGAAGCCGAAGCAAACGATCTTCTCGATACCGTGGACGGCGAACGCATCGCTTTCGTGAAGCACTACTTCGACGCAGACTGGCCGAGCCGATGGCTCTATCACGTAATGATCAACACCGCGATCGGAAATGAAAACGTAATCGCAACCATCCTGAATACCATGAACATTCTCGAGCAGGACTCAAAACCAAGCCTATCCGCAATGTGCGAAGACGCCGTCAAGCGTTAGCTATTACCTGAACTAATCAAAGCTGCGTTCGTTCGGCTCGATCTGTTCCCACGCGACTGGCATGAGGATCGTATTGACGTGCATAACCGCAAGTTGGGAATAAATGGTATCAGCCTGCGCAGCCGTGCCCGCCGAAGAGTTGCCGAGTTCGCCCCCGAGGATTAGAACCGGCTGGCCATTTACGATAAGTTGCCCCACTCCATTCTCAATTTTGACGTGGGGCAATTCGGCAGCGAACAATTGCGCGATAAGAATCAAAAGACCAATGCTTACCAACATCCGGCGCGAAAAAAATCCTCACAATTCCTCCGGGTAAATCATAGCTGACGAGGCCAGGAGTGTGCTGCACGAGCCCCCGCCTTTAAGGAAAGCGTAAAAGTAGGCCAGCCTCGAATGGCGAGATTGGAGCGTGAGGGATCGGTCTGGCACTGCTAAAATTGAGGTATGAAGCTCAAGTTCAAGAGTGCCGAGGAGTTCCGTCGCTTGTTGACGGCCCTGCTCGATGACCTAGTCGATGCTACGTTTCATTTCAGCCTCCACCAAGATCTTGCCAAAGCGACTGAGCAGTATGCGACAGAACTCGCGCAGTCACCAACTTTTTGGGGACTTACACTTAGCGCGCATATGGATGCTGTCTTGCTTCGCCTTTGCAGAGCCTATGATACTTATGAGCACACCGCCCTAAATCTGCGGAATCTTTTAGACACGATACGAGCGCATTTGAGTATCTTCGACGAGCCGAACTTTCGACAGCGGTTGAAGGGAAATTTGTTCGTGGATTCGCTCGCGGCTGAGTTGAAGCCACCGGATCAAGTACAACTTCAGAAAGACATTGAGGTGGTAAGCAATTCCGATCCTCTCGTCCATAAACTCATGATGTGGCGTCACAACTACATCGCACATCGGAACAGCCATTTCACCTTAAATCCGAAGAAATTTGACGCTCAGTATCCTCTGCTTTTTGCCGAGATTGACGTGCTCATAACCCGAGCATTGGAAATCGGAAATCGCTACAGCCTCCTCTTTGATGCAACTGCGCACGCGACATTGATGGTCGGGCGAGATGATTACCTGAACGTCCTAAACTCTGTTCGAGAACACGTGGAAGCATCCGAACATCGCCTTGACGAAGAATGGAAGCGGCTCGGAACCCATTCACCGAGAAACTTGCGGGGCGGCGCATCAACGGATTAGCTGCTCACATGATGAACAGGTATCAGACACCGTGAGAAGCCGCCTGATGACTCGACTTACCGTCATAGTACTGTGCTGCGCATTGTACGTCGTGCCATTCGTCCGCGCTCAATCGGCAACGGCTGCACAGAGAGCCCCGAACAGGACTGATGTACCCCTTCAACATATCGTTGAGCCACCAGAACTGGCAGGCGAACCGGGGCCGACACCAACGCGACCGACCCCCGCATCCTTGCAGTTCGTGCAGAGTAAAGCAATAAGCGCCGCCAATCCCCATGACATAAAGACGCTTCCACCAGCAATCCAAGAAGTCACTGAACTGATTCGGCTTGAACCGACCAATTCAGATTTTTATCTATTACGAGCGATGTTGTCTTGCTACGTGCGTGCAAATTCCACGGAAATCCTCAATGACGTCTCCCGTTCCATGTCGTTGCACGCGCAATCGACATCATCCGCCTATTCCACGCTTAGGGACCACTATGCCCTAAAGGCGAAGATTGAGTTCGAGAGCGGTCACTTTGAGGACTCAATGCACGATCTAGATGCTGCGATTAAGGAAAACTACGAAGATGCCAAAGATGTGTTTAATGACGGGAACACAAAACCGACAACCACTACACAACCCTGCGTGTGGACTCAGGCCGACTTAGGCAAATTGGAAAAGCGGTTTCCTCAAGATTATCGGCCACCTCTGTACGGCGGGCTTTATCTGAGTTTCTTCTACAGTTTCGATTTGGATTCCGACTACAGCCCGGTGCTCGACGCATTCCATCGAGCGGCAACGCTCAATCCAGGCTCGGCGCTGCCTGAATTTTATATTGGCGAGTTGTACAGCATTGGTTCCTTGGGCGGGCTGATGTCTACCAAGAACGCGGAGTGCTTGGACTGGGTTGTGCCTCGGACACCGAAGTGCCTCGCCCTTGACGAAGTCCACCGCTCTGCGGTCCGATCATTGACCAGAGCGATCGCGTTAGACCCAACATTTGGCTCTGCATACGCCCTGAGAGCGGAGGCTTTCGCGAACTTGAAGGAGTATCGCCAAGCGATACGGGATTACGATAAAGTGTTGGAACTAACACCTCAGCCTGAGGCGGCTCGCACTGCTTACAATGATCTGGGACTGGCGAAAGTCTCTTTGGGGGAATATCAATCGGCAGCTCAGGATTTCACTAAGTCCATCGCAATCGGGTGCAAAGAGTCCTGCGGTTCATACGACAACCGTGCTGATGCGTACATCAAACTGCACGATTATCCGAAGGCAATTGAAGACATCAGCGTCGCGATCAAACAAAATCTTTCCTCTGCGGTGTTCCTGATGAACATTGATCAGTTTCGTCGGATATATCCAGAGTATGACTCAGTCCCTGATGATGTCCTGTGTGAAAGGGTAAGAGCGCTGTTTTTCCCTGCAATGAAATATGCAGATTTCGCGAAGCAATTCTTGATCGAGGCAAAGGACTTTAAGTCAACGGTACTTCCAGATTTGTATCTGAAACGTGGCGATGCGTATGCGGCGATGAAGCAGACGCGAAAAGCGAATATCGAATACGACCGCGTCTCGCATGGTTTCCCTGAATCGGCGGCTTATTCATTTGTCGAAGTGAACGGCAAACGCATCAGAAAGTCGCAATGACTCGACTATCTCTCAGCGAGGCAGGCTGGCCCATCTTTGCATTCCTCCGAATAGATGTTTGGCCGACGGTTTTGAAGACCGATAGCTGGTCATTCAGCTTTCATAAACCCATCCGCCCACTGAATGAAATACTTCATATTAGGAGCATCGGTGTGCCCGCCGTCGTCCTGCCGCCACGCGAGTTCGCCGTCAAGAAGGCCAACGTTCATACCTGGTATTTTTGCAGTGTGATAGTCCTCAGTCACTCCAATATCTTTCGCACCCAGCAGCCTGTACACAGGGCCGGCGGCTACCGTCGCCATATAACTGCCCTGATGGTCGAGCCACTTGGCGTCGCCTTTTTCCGGAATGCCATAGCTAATAAATACAAGGCGTGGAGCGCACAATGCGATCAGCTCGTTTGAATCCACAGGCAGGTCGCCGGGAGTCTTGCTGCCAAACGTTACTTTGGACGCGGCCTTGGACGCGGCGTATTTTATGAAGTTTCCCGCCATCCAGTGGTATTCGCCGGTGCCGGCAAGGCTCTCGACTGCTTCTCCCCAATTGCGCCGCAAAGGTGTCGCGCCACCTTTGCCGGAAGAGCCGATCAATCCCATAAAAAATCTCGGCTCAAATGCCATCGTGACGAGCGCGGCTTTGCCGTAACGCGAAACGCCCTCAATGCCGACGTGTTTCGCATCAACCGCTGAATCGGTTTCGAGATAATCCAATCCGCGCGCCGCGCCCCATGCCCAGGCACGTAGCGAGCCCCAGTCATCAGGCTTGCGAGGCTGGCCTCTGTTTACCAAGCCGATAATTCCGCGTGTGAGTCCGGCGCCGTTATCGGCCTGAATGCTCCCGGGATCAATCGCGGCATATCCCCATCCGGCGGCAATTAACTCCTCGGTCGGCGTGGGTCCGCCAGGCCTGGGACCGAATCCAGCAAATGGCGGCGCGACAACGGGGTTGTATGCCGGATGCCGCTCGAAAATTGCTTTAATTTCTGGATCGCCTTGCGCCAGCAATGCCTTCAACTTCGTATTGATCTCCTCGAGTTCCTCATCGGTTGGTTGATCCGGTGCGGGCATCACGCTTCGGCCAAACATCATCAGTACCGGAACCGGACCCTTTGCTTGCGCGGGGACGACCAGCACCATGGAAATATTCACGTTGATCTGCGGGCACGCGGAATTGTCCACGTGTCCCACAAGTTTTTTTGCAATCACCGGAATCCATCCAACTCTTTCTTTGTCGGTGACCGTCACAGTCCAACTCACTTTGGGCAGATTCTTGGGAAGGCGGCCATAAACCTCGCGCTCCATGTCTTCCACAATTTCAGGACGCCGTTGCTTCCACCACATTTCAGGCGTTGTGACTTTCTTGCCATTGCTCATGGTCAACGCATCCGGCAGATCGGGAAATGGATTCGCCATAGCAGGATCGTAATTTGCATGATTGGGAACGGACTCGTCTCCGCTTGGTCCCGGACGAATCTGCTGGATGCCAAGTTGATCCATCATGTTCTGATGATCCTGTTCGGCAGTAAAAGTGACGGGAGCGGGCAAACTGGTTGCGGCGTTCTGGGCAACCGCCGCGCAAACCACCG
>PNAR01000445.1 GCA_003169715.1 Acidobacteriaceae bacterium
TGTCTGTGGCGGCCTCCGGGTGGAGGACAAATCCTGGCATCGCGATTACGATCGGCTACCGCGACGGGCGTCATTGCTGCTCTTGCTTCGCAACGCGGCGAATGCTTCTTCTCCATCGACGGGCTTTACGTGGCCGCTTTCGAGGTCGTTGTAGCGACCATCTAGCATTTCTCGAACCTCAGTCAGTTCTTTCAGATATCCCGCCATTGCCTCCTCGACCAGATCTTTGGGCGCACGCCCGGTTTTGGCAGCGAGCTCTTGAAGGCGGGATTCCATTTCGGGTTGGAGATTCACTTCCATAATGGTTAGTTTAGAGAGCCGTGGTGGCAAGTGTCAAAGCTTTCGCGATGTAGTCTGCAACGGCTCAGCGCGACGCGACCAGATTATTCGGTGAGCCATTTGCTGAGGCGGGTTTCAACCTCTTCCTGCGGGACGGTCCCATGTAATCTGGCGTCTTCCAGGCCACGGCGCACTTTATCCAGAACGTAAAGATGGTATTGGATGTCTTCGACTGAGCAGTCGTCCGGGAGCTTGTTTAGGAGTTGCTCGACGTCATGTTTCGCTGTGGTCATGATTTCTATGTTAAGCATAACATCTGGCGAATATCGACTAAAGAGCGCGGCGGACAGCCCGTTCGGCGGCTTGCGGTAACGGGACGGGGACGAAATATTCCTCTGGATAGAGGTAGTCTTCGCCGGACTCGTCTACTACCCGGAGCTGCTGATGTTTGGCTGCTTCGGCGTCAGCAATGAGACGATATAGCTTCCTCAACTCCAGCGAAGCCGGATAATCCTTGTTTCTGACACAAACTACGAATTGTGGTTCTGCGCGCTTCATAATTTATTCGTCTAGAATGTGTTTGATCTTGTATTCGTGGATTCCAACGCCGTGAGCTTCGTACCAATGAATTTCCGCTTGCACATCGTACCATCTGACAATCGGACGGAAGCAATCCCTTGCAGCTTCCGCCAGCGGCCTTTGCCGTAGAGTTTTCGTAATCGTTCCCGCTCGCGAATCGCTGTCCCAACCGCGATCGTCTGGATGTCGGAAATCGGTCCGATGATCTTGAAATTCACCGCGCCGATTGTACTCCAGTGCACGCGAAAGTGTGGGTGAGTCCTTCGGGTTCACCTCAGGATAAAATCCGGTTGCTGGCATTAAATAAAGGCCAATCATGAAAAACACGCGGGCCTTTTCCGTTTTGGGATGGATGCCTGCAATAAAGTGGTATTGACTCTCACGAAGAAGGCGATGGAGTTATATTGGCGGCTACGGAGAAATACTCCCGCGAAGGACTCGCTCGGACGCATGGAAAATGGGCGGTCAGGAGGAGATTATGTGCATCATGTGTGAGCGCGAACTATGGGGCGAGCACCGGGAGCTCGAACGCGAATTCTTTAAGCCCTGCAAGACCTGTAACAAGTTTCCTGGCGCCAGCTCCGAAGGAACCTGCTATCACTGTTTCGCTATTGGCAACACGATCGATGAGTGTCCCGAGTGCGCGGGCAAACCATGGACTGAAGAATTCCTCGAGGCCAAAGACGAAATCGAAGGCCCCGACAAGCTGCTGGTCCCGTTCTAGAGCCGGGAAGCGTACGTCGTTGCCGAGCGAGTTTCGCCGCATCGGCGCGCGACCGCGGCTTGATTAGCTGACCCAGCGCTTGCGCACGCGGGCTGCAATATTTCGCATCTGAGCTTTCGCGGGCGAGGACCCCATTTGGCCCCCCTTCGGCTGCGCTCAGGGCTTTGGCAAAACAAGGGCAGGTTCGCGCTACACGTGACTACCAATCGATCCGCTTGGTTCCGGCTACCAAATCGAAATGGCGATCGCGGCTCAACAGGGGAAGAGAATGCTGCCGGCACAATGCGGCAATCCAGATGTCATTGGTTGGAATCGGCTTGCCCCTGCGCTTTAGTTCGAGGGTGATGTCCGCGTAATGATGCGTGGTCGGGTCCTGAACGTCCAACACCATGCAGTCGTGGAGCAGTCCTGCCAGCCAGTTTTCGTAGCTGGCCCGATTGCGCGACTGGGCGATGCCATGGCGATACTCGCCGAGCACAATTACGGGGAGCACCATCTGTTCGGCACGGGCGAGAACGGCAACCACCCCAGGGTCATCGTCAGCCGCGGCAGATAAGGCGTTGGTATCAAGGATCATTTTTCAGAAAATCAGTTTCAGAAAATCAGGTCCAGAAATCACTTCCAGAAAATCATCGTGTGAAAATCATTGCCAGACTTCACGATCGATCTGCTCGAACGCTTGTTCCACCCGCTTTTCGATTTGCTTTCTCTCCTTATGCAGGTGTTTGAGCTTACCGAGATGTTTCATCCAAGGCTTTTCCGGGGAGGTAGTTTTCAATTTCTCATGGATCGCCTCGGTGACGAGCTGGCGGAGGGGAATACCGAGTTGCGCGGCAGTTGACTTTGCGCGGCGGAACAGGAAATCGGGAAGTTCGAGGGTCGTCTTCATTTATTACCCATATTACCATATTTATGGGAAGCGAGGGGCGGCCACATGAAAATCCCCACCCTATGCAAACGCAAGCTGGGATGGGCCAGCTGTGATCTTTCAACACGTTGTCCATTCGACCAAAACCGGAGAAGCTGATTGTGCTGAGCAATCTACTTCCGAGGAGAGATCGAATGGACATCCACAAGAATGCACGACTTACCCTGCGCCGTCGAGAGGATTTGGTACAGCATGTAGCTGGTGGAGTGACGTTGAAGTTGGCGGCCGCCAACTTCAACGTCACTCCCAAGACCGCCGCCAAGTGGATACATCGCTTCCGCCATCAGGGTCCGCCCGGTCTGTTTGATCGTTCTTCTCGTCCCCGGCGCAGCCCGCGCCGAACTTCGTCTTCGCTTACCGAAGAAGTGATCGCCCTGCGGCGCCAGCTTTATCCCGCCTATCGGATCGCCCAGGCCACCCAACTTAGTGCCGCCACCGTCAGCCGCATTCTGCAGCGCGCTCATCTCAACCGCTGGCGTCATCTGCATCCTGCGCCGCCCGTGGTGCGTTATGAACATCCCTTCCCCGGAGACCTGCTCCATCTCGACATCAAGGGCATGACCCGATATCAGAGCGTTTCCATTCGCGGCGATGGCCGCCGTCGCGGACGCCCCCAGTTTGCCGGCTGGCAGGCCCTGCACATCGCCATCGACGATCACTCCCGCCTCGCCTTCTCCCGCATGCTGCCCAACCAGACCGTGGACTCCGCCATTGCCTTCTTACACGCGGCCATTGCTTTCTACGCTGAGCACGACATCTCCATTCGCCGCCTGCTCACCGACAACGGATCCTGCTATCGCTCCCACCGCTTTCGCGCCGCCTGCGAGGAACTCGGCATCCGCCACCGCTTCACCCGCCCCTACACGCCCCGCACCAACGGCAAGGCCGAACGCTTCATCCAAACCGCTCTGCGCGAGTGGGCTTACGTTCGCCACTACACCAACTCTGAAGAACGCGACCAGCAGCTCTCCCCCTGGCTCCACTACTACAACTTCGCCCGCCCCCATGGTAGCCTCGGATACGCTCCACCCATCAGCCGCGCTCCGGCCCCGAAAGGTACAACGTCTTGAGGGATCACAGCCACCCTGCCCGGACGCTCGACGAGCTTCATGCGGTCACGCGGGCGAGGGCCCCCGTTCGATTTCTCCTTCGGCTGCGCTCAGGGCTCCGGCAAAGCAGGGCAGGTCCGCGCCACACAAGCAACGTCAAAGGCCGCGGACAGGAGTGTCCGCGCCACACAAGCGGCCGGAGGGGATGCACTTTCGAGTTGAGGATTAGGCGGATTTAGTTTGCGCTCATTTTTTGGATTGGGGATCATCTTCTTAAGGAGCTACGAAGATGGGAGTGATGGGTGGTGCGTTGGCGGAGTCCGGAGTGGTGGGTTGGTTGTGGGCGCAAGGTAAATGGTCGGATCGGAAAGGGGCGAAGATCCAGGTCCAAAGTCAAACGTCGAAGTCGCCCATCCTGTCGCAAAGGACGCGACAAGGATGGGGCACTCTGAGGGCTACTGCTCGTTCGACGTCTAAGCGGCGGGGTGAGGTGGCGGAGGCGGCGTTTGTGGCGAAGGTGTCGGGGATGGGATTTGGAGTGGCGAAGCCGTGGGGAGATAGCGATCCGTATGACTTTATTGTGCAGATGGGCGGGAGACTGTCGAAAGTGCAGGTGAAGTCGGCGCACGTGATTGGGCAGGATGGATGCTATAGCTTTCGGGCGCACGGGCACTCGTACAAGGCGTATAGGAAAGATGAGATTGATGTGCTGGTGGCTTACGTCGTGCCGGAGGATGCGTGGTACGTGTTTCCGGTGAGGGTTATACAGCGAATGAAGTCGCTGAAGCTCTTTCCGGGGAGCAGGAAGAAACGGTCGAGATTTGAGAAATATCGCGAGGCATGGGGGATTTTGCGGGACAAAGAATGAAAAAGACTTGACGATTGGAAATCAGTTTTTAGTTCTTAGTTCTCAGTTCTCAGTATCCGGTTTGTTGGTAATCCTGACGATTCGTTGCGCGTGATCGTGGGAACATGATCGGCCTTTTCCTGTTCGGCGAGCCCGCGGGTTTCAGTCCTGTTTTAGGGATTCGGAGGCGGGGGCAATAACTCGCAATGCTCGACGCACTTTACCGTGTCGGCCTCGACGGTGGCTTTCTTGTGGCCGGAAAAATCTATGTCGGGGAGGATCAGCAGGGTTTGCGTGCCATTGGCGACGTTAAAAGTGCAGTTGAAGCTCATGGACTGGACGCCACGTTCCTTGCAGCCGGTTTTGTCGAGTGCGTCGGTGAGGGTTACGGTTTTGTCGTAGACCTGGTCGGCGAGATGCGATGGTAAGAGAGCGACCGTCACAGGGATGGGTGACTTGATCTTCACGCTGAGTTC